>JAFCFQ010000068.1 GCA_017608545.1 Candidatus Aenigmatarchaeota archaeon | reverse complement strand
TCATTTATTGTTTGAAATTTAGCTTCTTTCAAACCAAAAACATTTATTCTAGTTTCTAATGTTCCTACTATTTGTTGCATTGTTGCATCTGTAACATTTTCTTTAGGTTTCAACAAAACTCTTGTGCCACCTATTAAGTCTAAACCAAAATTTAAGTTGGTAAACGGTTTTTTAACAACTGTTATACCTAAATCAGAATTATTTAAATACACTAAATCTAATTTTCCAGAATGCATGAATCTAAATATCCCAGTAAAATTTTCAAATTGATAAAAATCACTTGGGGAATTTATCTCTTTTTCATTCGCCCAATTTATAATTTCACCAACATTAATTTTTCCAAAAAATGGAGAATCGCTAGAAATAGATTTTACAACAACACCTTTTTGAGACGTGAATCCTATTGCAAGTATAGCTAACAATACTGAAATTATCATTAACCATATTCTCCATTCTTTTAAAAGACTTTTCATTTTTTCTTCCTCTCAACATATAAAGTTAATAAAGGTGTGTCAAAAAGCCACGTGTTCATAAGGTCTACTAAAAGACCAATTAACAAAACCGATGCAATTTGTGTTATAACAGTAGATGTAGAAATTAAGTATAAAGCAGCTAACGCTCCAATAGTTGCGAAAGTAGTTGTAAAGCTCGTTTTCATGCTGCTTTTCAATTTTTCTTTCGTTTCTGCAATCCCTTTTAATACTCTTGTTGCTATCATGACATCATCATCTACAGAATAACCAACTATCATTAATAATGCGGCAAATGTTGCTAATGACAATTTTATTCCTAAGATTTGTGATATTGCTAAAGTTTCTATTATATCAAAAAATGGACAGAGTGCTACGTAAAAACTTATTAGTGGTATTTTGAATATCATAAAAACCGTTATGATCATGAAAATGAATGCTATTATAAGAACTACTATTGCTTGTTGAAAGAAAGAAGCCCCTAAGGCAGGTCCTACAGATTGAATAGAATATTGTTTAAAGCTATAACCATTTTCTTCTAAAGTTTTCAATACATCTTTTGGTTCGATGCTAACATCAAAATTAATGAAAACTGTATAGGTAGTTATACCTTTTGCTATCCTAACATCAGCATCATATTTTTTTAAAATACTTTCTATTTTTTGTTCATCAATATGTTCTGAAGATTCAGCAATTATTTGGGTACCGCCTTTCAAGTCTATATCTAAATTCAAGCCAGTTGTTGAAATTTGCCAAAATAAATAAATTAAAGATAAAACTAGCAAAATTATTGGAATTATTATAAGTTTCTTGTAGTTCATAAAAATACATATAATGTTAAATATATTAATTTAATTTTTCTTTAATAGCATTATTATGAAAGTTGGTATAGTTGGCTGCAGTATTAATGGAGCATATCTAGCTTGGAAGCTTTCTAAGAAATATGAAGTTTTTGTTTTTGAAAAAAATAAAATCATAGGAGAAAAGCCTTGCTCAGGTTTAATTTCTGAAAGAATTTGGAATTTTATACCTAAAAATGATAAAATAATAGAAAATTTTATAGATGAAGCAATAATTCACTTTAAAAAGAAAATTAAGCTGAAATTTCATCCTAGACTGCTTGTTATAAACAGAAAATTGTTAGATCAATATGTTACAGAACTTGCAAAAGAGAATGGAGTTAACGTTTTTCTGAATAACGAAGTGAAAAGAGTTTATTTTGTTAAAGGGAAAAAACCACAAATACTTGCAGATAAAATTTATGAATTTGATTATTTGATAGGTTGTGATGGATTTGGTTCGATTGTAAGAAAATCTGTTGGTATAAAAAATCCGAAGTATAAGCTTGGAATTTATACTTATAAAAACAAAAAAGACAAATCAAATTTTGTTGATGTCTATCCTTCTAAAAATGGTTTTGCTTGGGTTATTCCTAGAGGTTCTAAAGTGGAATACGGTTTATTAGAAAATATGAATGTAGCAAAAGATAAGTTTGATAAATTTTGTAGAAAAAAGAAAATAAAACCTAAAAAAATTTATTCTCATGTAATATCTGAAGGATTAGTTAAAGCAGAGGCTGGGAGAATTGCTCTTTGTGGAGATGCTATTGGTTTAACAAAACCTACATCTAGTGGTGGTGTGATTTGGGGATTAACTGCATGCAACATTCTTTTAAAGAATTTTCCAAATTTTAAGAAATATGACAATGAAATCAAAAAAGTTTTTGAGCCAAAATTTTTATTTTTAAGAGCTGGTAACAGAATTGTTAGATTTTTTGGTTTTAGATTTCCAAGGATTTTGCCTAAAGAAGTTTATTTTGATAGTGATTTTTTATATTAGATTTAAATACATTTTAATTAAATTATAATTAAAGGTGGTTCTTTGAAAAGAATGCATACAACAGTAACTATACCAAAACCGTTATATAGAAAAATAAAAAAATTTATTAAAGGCACGGGCTTTACTTCGGTTTCTTCTTTTGTAACTTATATTTTAAGACAAATAATGTCTAGTTCTTATGAAAAAAATAAAAAAGAATTGTTTTCAGAAGAAGATGAGAAAAAAATAAAAGAGAGACTAAGAGCTTTAGGTTATATTTAGGTGACAATATGAAAAAAATAGAGGTAGATTTGGGTGAGTTAATAGATAAAAGCATTTTTATTATTAGAGAAGCTAAAGCACAATTTAAAAATCCAGCTGTTATGTGGTCAACAGGAAAGGATTCTACAGTTATGTTGGCATTGATTAGAAAGGCTTTTTTAGGAGAAATTCCATTTCCAGTAATTCATCTTGATACAAGCTATAAATTTCCTGAAATATACGAATTCATCCTGAAAAAACTTCTAAATTTAACTGTTGTACAGCTCTGAAAACAGAAGCACTAAAACAAATTCTTAGAAAATATAAATTTGATGCATTAATAATGTCAATAAGAAGAGATGAACATGAGATGAGAAATATAGAAAGATATTTTTCTCCTAGAGATAAAGAATTTAAATGGCATTTTGTGAGACCTAAAACAAAAGAAGAATTAAAAGAAGGAGATGCTCCTTTTGTTTCTGAACAACCAATAGAGTTGTTTGGTTTGTTTCAGTCAGATTTCGGTTCCAATTGCTCTCATGTCAGGGTTCATCCAATTCTTCATTGGACAGAGTTAGATGTATGGAGATTTATAAAAAGAGAAAACATACCAGTTAATCCTTTATATTTTGCAGACTATGTTGAAAAGGCTTATGGGTGGAAAAATAAAAGATTTCGTTCTTTAGGTTGCCAACCATGTACAAGTCCTATTGATTCGAAGGCATCAACAATAGATGAAATTATAGAAGAATTAAAAACAACTGATATAGAAGAGAGATCAGGAAGATCACAAGACAAAGAGCAAATAATGAGAAGATTGAGAAGTTTGGGATATATGTGATATTATGAAAACTTATGAAACACATAAAAGAAGCTTTGTAAAAACTCTCAGTTATAGAGTGTATCAATCATTTTTGGTTTCTCCCTTTATAGTTTACTTTTTAACAGGAAATTTTCAACTTTCATTTAAATTTGGTATATTAGAATTTTTCATCAAAATACCAAGTTATTACATCTTTGAAAGGATATGGTCTTTCGTTAAACATGGATATAA
>JAFCFQ010000067.1 GCA_017608545.1 Candidatus Aenigmatarchaeota archaeon | reverse complement strand
CAAGAATTTTTTTGTCAAACTCTTTAATTATCATGATAATTAAAGAGTTTGACAAAAAAATTCTTGAAGAGTTTCTTTCTAAAAGAAGTTTAAAAGAACCAAAATATTTCAAAAATAAAACCAAGAACAATAAAAAATGGTTAGATTATAAACTTTTGTGGTATAATTTAGAAGTACTTTCTTCTACAGGATCTATATTTAGTGGTGTTCCTACATTTATCGCAGTTTTAATAGGTTTAGTTAATTTAGCTGAACTAACTAAAGAAAAAGTCCTAGTTAGAATTTTTAAACACTCAGTGGATAAAGAAGAAAATAAATATGACTACAGTTTTGGATTACTTATTCCTGTTTTTGGTATGTCAGGACTTACAGATTATTCTGGGTGGTTAATTTTCTTCAACTGTGCTACAGACTATTCTGGGTTTGGTGGATCCTCATATATTCGGGCAAAAACATTTATTGATAAATTTAAAGAAAATGATAAGATTGATGTGGAAGAAATTGAAGTTAATAAAAAATTCTTTCAAAAATATCTTAAAGAGAAAACAGTTTCTTCTGTTTTTGATAGAATAGTCTTTCAAACACCTTTTGGCCCAGTAAATGTAGAAGATATTTCAAGAATAAGAGAAAGAGCAAAAAGATTTGTAGAGGATGTGAAAGGTTCACTTTTCGAATTGATTGTTTATAAGTGGATTCAAAAGACAGAAGGTTATGATAATATAAAGATAGAACATAATTACAAAGTAAATAATGAAGAAATAGATGTATTTTTTAGAAAAGATAATAAGATATATCTATTTGAATGTAAGATAACCTTGCATAAGGATAACATAACCAAAACTTTAAATCAAATAAGAAGAAAAGCCAAAACTTTAAATAAAAAATATCTAGACTGTTTAATTATTCCTACACTCATTACATATACTAAGTTACCGTCCAAGAGAAAATTCTTTTTTGAAAAGGAAGGGATAAAAGTCAAAGAAAATTTTAAATTTGAAATTGAAAACGCCAAACTTTTTTCAAAAGAAAAACAAAGTCTGATTACTCAAATATTAGAATATAATGGTTATGTGTAAAATTTACTTTAACTTCAAATCTTTTAAAAACCTTATACTCTTCATATAAAACAATATTTTACACTCAAATCTCAACCTTCCCTTCAAATATTGGTATCTCAATTTTTTTAACCTTTACCAGATTTCTAAACATTTCAGGATGTTGAGTATGAATCGGTATCAAAACTTCTGGATCACAAGCTTTTATAATATATTCCAAATCCTTTCTTTCACAATGTCCAGAAACATGAATTTGATAATATTCTTTTATACCATAAAGAGCTAACCAATGCAGCAATTTATCAAAATTAATAACCATTTCTTCAGAAAACGGTTCAGATTTGGATAAAATAAAATTACATGGAAAATGCTCACCTTCCCATAATTCTAACATCATTGTTGTAGCATTATCTGTACATATCAAATACTTGTCAGGATTAGCTCTAATCTCAGCTCTACCTTCAGGTCCCCAAAAAACTCTTTCACCACATGTATCTATCAAACTTCTTTGGAACTCATGCCTCCATTTTTTAAAAGTCTCAACACCTTCAATTTCAGAACTCCTATCTTTTATTCTATTAAGAATAACACAGATATTCCTAGTTTCAGGCAAATCTTTTATATCTGTTCTAGAATTCAATTCAGAAATCAAATAAGCTTGTCTTGGGCATAAAAGAAAATCTCTGTTGTTCGCCTCAGCTGCTTGATGCAAACTTCTCATCCTATCAACATCTGCTGCATTTGCCTCAACTATTACTAAACCTTTCATATCTTTAACAACGTTCGTTATCTCTTTTCTAACAGCTTCTTCTGTTTTGCAAAACTTTCTAATCCTTTTTGGAGCTTCTTCTCCAATCCTTTTTCTGAACAAGTACTCGAAATACCTTAAAAAAGTATCTTCATCTTCTGGTTTTATATTGGTTCCTTCACAAAGCATGATATCAATGTTCTCTTTTTTCAAAGCATCAACAAAATCTTCAGTTAATTTCTTCTTGTAACCATGAGCTCTTAAATCTCCTGTATAAGCTAGAGTTTTTTCTCCAACGTAAATGATAAAACCATAAGATCCTGGAACAGAATGATCAACATGTATTGGTTTAAAACTAATATCTTTTATTTGTATTTGATCTCCTGTTTTAAATGTTTTGAATTTCAAATGATCCATTTTTCTTTGCCAGTTTTTGAGATAAGTTTCATTTCTTATTTGAATTATCTCTTTAGTTGCCTCTCCTAAATGGATTTCTACATTTTCATGTAACAAAGGTATGTAACCATAATGATCCACATGAGGATGAGATATTAAAACAGCATCTATATCTGTTTTTTCAGAATCATTTCTATATAATCCTTTTATATCTGGCAATGCCTTGATTTTTTTCAAGTCTGGAATGAAAAACGGTTGAACTAAAGGAAAATCAAAATATTGATTTTCACGATTAAAGTTCTTACCAAAATCTAGGAATATTTTTGTTCCTTTATGTTCTAATAAAATTTTGTTTCCACCTATTTCGTTGACACCACCATAAAAAGTTAAGGATGCCATAAAGATTAATTTAGAATTTATCAATAAAAAATTACCACTAGAAGTTGTAAAAAATCAATTTGTTCTATAATTCTAAATTCATGTTATGTATTTATATTTGTGATATCATATGATATATAGAGATATCATTATAAGGAAACCATGGTTAATTAAAATAAGTAATCATGCCTATAAAAGAGCTCTTGAAAGAAAAATATACTCATTTATGATAGAAGCAACTCTTAAGGGTGGTAAAATAGAGCGTTTTGGTAAAAATTATATGAGATTTGTTATGA
>JAFCFQ010000005.1 GCA_017608545.1 Candidatus Aenigmatarchaeota archaeon | reverse complement strand
TGACCCCGAAAAAGCTATGGATTTGAAATCTGGAAAAGAGATTTCATTAGAAGATTTACTAGCTTCTGAAGAAGTTTATGAAGATGTAAAAAAAGGATTAAGAGCATCTAATGAAAATGTTAACAAAGCTTTTGGAACAAACGATTTGAAAAAAATAGTTTATACTATAATAAAAGAAGGAGAAGTTCAAATAACAACTGAACAAAGAAAACGCATGCTTGAAGAAAAAACCAAAGCAATCGCTAATATAATTTACCTCATCCTCCTGAAAGAATTCTTAGAGCAATGGAACAAGCAAAAGTTAGAGTTGATTTAGAAAAAAGGGTTGAAGAACAAATAGATGAAATTTTAAATAAAATACAAAATGTCATTCCTATAAAATTTGAAAGAATTCAAATAGCAATTAAGATTCCTCCTTCTTTTGCTGGAAAAGCGAGTAACATTGTTAGAAGTTTTGGAACTTTGTTAAAAGATGAATGGGCAAAGGATGGAAGTTATATTTGTTTAATAGAAATACCCGCTGGAATACAACAAGAAGTTTATGATAGATTGAATAACTTAACTCATGGTCAAGTCGAAGTAAAAGTTGTTAAAAAAATATAGGTGATAATATGAACGAAATAAAATCTGAAATTTTAGTAAATGAAAGACAATTTGTAATTCCTGGAGAAACTTTAGCAATTGGTTTAGATTTTCTACCGTCTTCAGGTTGTTTTAGGGAAAATAATAAAATAAAAGCAAAATTAATGGGATTAGCAAAAATAAGAGAAAGATTCATTGGTGTAATTCCTTTAGCAGGAGTTTACGTACCAAAACAAGGAGATGGTGTTATAGGATTTGTAGAAGATATACAAACAACTTTTTGGATCGTTGATATAAATTCTCCTTATAGTGCTATTTTATCTTTAGGAGAAGCTGTAGGAGAATATGTTGATTTGACAAAAACTGACATATCTGTTTATTATGACATAGGAGATTTGATATATGCAAAAGTTTTAAATGTTTCAAAATCTAAGCAAGTTCAATTAACAATGAATGATTATAGATCCAGAAAACTAATAGGTGGAAGGGTCTTAAAAATAACGCCTTCAAAAGTTCCTAGATTAATAGGAAAGGAAGGCTCAATGATCGAATTGATAAAGAAAAGAACGAAATGCCAAATAATCGTTGGACAAAATGGAATCGTTTGGCTAAAAGGTGAAAAAGAAGGTTTAGCATCTAAAGCTATTTTAACAATTGATGCTGAATCACATATAATTGGACTAACAGATAAAATTTCAGAATTATTAGATAAGGGTGAATGAAATGAAAATTGGAAAACCAGAAAAAATGATTATAGACGGTAAAAGGTTAGATGGAAGAAGTCTAGAAGAATTCAGACCAATTACGGTAGAAGTTGGAGTATTAAAAAGAGCAAACGGTTCAGCTATATTCAAATTCGGAGATACTTATGCTTTGTCAGCTGTTTTTGGTCCAAGAACTTTGCATCCTAGACATCTTCAAGATCCCCAAAAAGCTGTTTTAAGGTGTAAGTATTCTATGGCACCTTTTTCAACAAAAGAAAGAAAAAGGCCTGGTCCAAGCAGAAGAGCGATTGAAATATCAAAAGTTTTAAACAAAGCTTTATCAAATGTAATTTTCTTCGAGGATTATCCAAAAACTGTGATTGATGTTTTTGTAGAAATATTACAAGCAAATGCATCAACAAGATGCGCAGGACTAAATGCTGCTTCTCTTGCATTAGCAGAAGCAGGAGTTTCAATGAAAAATCTAATAAGTGCATGTACAGTTGGAAAGATTGATGGTGAAATTGTTTTAGATGTTGGCGGTGAAGAAGATCAATATGGAGATGTTGATTTAGCGTTTGCAACAATAGGAAATGAAGACAAAATAGTTTTATTACAAATGGATGGAATAGTAACAAAAGAGGAATTTTTAAAAATGATTGATTTAGCTAAAAAAGGTTGTGCAGAAATTTATGAAAAGCAAGTTAACGCTTTAAGAGAAAAATATAAAACAGGTGAAGAAGATGTTGAAAGCTAGTGAAAGTTATGTTAGAAAATTAATAGAAGAAGGGATGAGAGTTGATAATAGGAAATTTGATGAATTCAGACCAATAAAAATAGAAAAGGGTGTTATTAAAACTGCTGAAGGTTCTGCTAGAGTTTTGATTGGTAATACTCATGTTCTAGTTGGAGTAAAAATGAGTGTTGGAGAACCATTTTCAGACACACCAAACGAAGGAGTTTTAATCGTTAATGTAGAACTTGTTCCAGTTGCATCTCCAACATTTGAGCCTGGACCACCTAATGAGGATGCGATTGAAATAGCAAGAGTAATTGATAGGGGCATAAGGGAGAGTAAATGCATTGATTTGGAATCTCTTTGTATACAAGAAGGAAAAGAGGTTTGGTTGATAAATGTTGACATTCATGTTTTAGACCACGATGGAAACTTGATAGATGCTGGAGCATTAGGATCAATAGCAGCTTTGTTGAACACAAAAATTCCAAAATATGAAAACGGTAGAGTTGTTTTTGGAGAATTCGAAAGAGAACTTCCTGTAAGAGATATTCCAATAGCTATAACGACTGCAAAAATATCTAATAAACTTTTAATCGATCCTAACCTTGAAGAAGAGAACGCCTTGGATGCGAGAATAACTTTAACTACCAATGAAAAAGATGAATTTTGTGCTGCACAAAAAGGTGGAGAAGGCTATTTCACGACTGAAGAAATAGAAAAAGCAGTAGATTTATCAATATTAAAAGGTAAAGAAATTAGAGAGCTTTTAAAGGGATAAATATGAAAACCAAAAAAGTTGGTTCAGCAGGAAGATTTGGACCTAGATATGGGACAAAAACAAAGAAAATTGTGAAAAAAATAGAAAGCAGAATGAAAAAGGAAAGAGTGTGTCCTTATTGTGAAAGAACTGCTTTAAAAAGGGTTGCAGCAGGAATTTGGTATTGTAAGAAATGTAAAACAAAATTTGCAGGTGCTGCATATTTCCCTAAGAGTGATTAAAATGTATAAATGTCTTAATTGTGGAAAATCAATTGAAATGGAACAAGTAAAAGATAAAATAAGATGCCCTTATTGTGGTTATAGAATTATAATCAAAGAAACTCCAAAAACTATCAAAAAAGTGAAAGCAGATTAGAATGAAGGCTTTAGTAGAAATAGAATGCAGAAATCCAGGAATAGTGATTAAAGCATTGAAACCTGATATTGGAGATGCAAAAAAATTTGATGTTAAAATAAAAGCTGAAAAAGGCAAAGTAAAATTAGAAGTAAAAGCAGAAACCATATCAGGTTTGTTGGCTGGTATAAACTCTTATGTGAGATTAATTAGAACTTCAATAAGTAGTATGGAGGTATAAAATGGTTGAAATAAAATTGAGCCCTGAAGCACAACAAGTGCTAATGGAATTGCAGACATTTCAGCAACAAATGCAAACCGTTCTTATACAAAAAGAAAGCCTAAACATACAAAACATGGAAATTGAGAAGGCTCTAGAAGAATTGAACAAAATTGAACATGACGATGTCTACAAAGCTGTTGGCCCTATTTTAATTAAATCAACAAAAAATGAATTAAGTAAAGAATTGAAAGAAAGGAAAGAAACTATAGAATTAAGGCTCAAAAGTTTGCAAAAACAAGAAAACAGATTGAGAGAAAAGTTGAAAGAGTATCAAGAAAAATTTGAAGATGTGTTAAAAAGTCAGAAGAAAAAAACAACGGCAAGTTAAATTGTGTTAACATTTTTTACTATTCTTCCTCTCGTGTTGTATTCGTAATCATCAAGACGATACATGCAAGGTTCTTCAAAAGGACATAAATCTTTACCATTTTTTAATTTAACACAATTGTTAGAAAGTTCAGCCTTAAGTATCCAGCTTGCATTTTTAAATTTTATAGGACTAATTTTGTTTTCTTTACATGTTGTTGCTAATTTTTCTTTAGTGAATTCTACAAACCTTCCTCTATGAATATAATCATCATCAAAATCAACAATTTCTCTTCCAAGAACCAAATCTATTAATTGATGGTCAACTGGTAGTGGAAGTTCATATTCATTAAAATTTGTTAATCCAGCTTCTGTTAAACGCATCATAAAAAGGGATGCTGTTTTTTGTCCAAATCCCCTAAAACCATCATAACCTTTTCTTTTTCCAGGACGTACCACGCCCAATATTTTTTCAGCAGTTGAAACATCCTTAACGCCTTTTAAGATATTTCTTACATCTCCGTTATAATCTCTGCTAACTATAAAGGAGTTTTGAAACCATCTATCAGCAATCTGCTTATAGAGGCCATGTTTTAAATCATCTCGAATTATAACTTCTAAATTTTCTCCATTTTCTTTGTTCTTAATTTTTCCTTCTCCAATCCTTTCAAAATTCTGAGCAATATATGAAGGGTCAAAAATTTCTGGGCTTTTTTGAAAAAGTTCATAAGCATGCTGAATAAACACTTTTGATTTAACTTTGACTTCACCAAGAGAAGTATAAAATAACCATGCAGCATGTTCCTTGGAACCAAGCTTAATATCTGGTGGTAGTCTTTTTTCAGGAGTTTCATAACATTTAGAAAATATGGCTTTTTTATTTTTTCTCGCATTTATCAAGACATGAGCTGTCTCTATTGCTTTTTTCTCATCATAAGTGAGCATAAAATAAGTTTAACAGTAAAGAATTTAAATTCTTAAGAATAAGTAATTGAAGAGATACTTATGGCAAGGTGTAAAAAATGTTTGAGAATGTTATACCTCTTATTGAACAAATCGTTAATGATAGGACTGTTCCTAGAAACATTAGAGCCAAGTGCCAAGAGTCTATTGAAGTGTTGAAAGATGAAAAACAGGATGTTGCCATAAGGATTAATACTGTTATATCAAACATGGATGAAATTTCTAACGATCCTAACATTCCAATGTACACTAGAACTCAAGTTTGGAACATAGTTTCAATATTGGAAAGCATGCAGAAATAAGATATTTATATGTTAGAATATAATTAAGATTATAATAATTTTGGAGGTTGATAAAAAATGGTTTTTGAAAAACTCTTTGGAAGAGGTTTTAAAGAGCTAAGCGAGGAAGAATTCATAGAACTTGATGCAGAAGACATAGAGACTCCATCTGGAAAAATTCCAATAAGAGTTGACAAAATGGAAGATTTTTCAGATTCAGATAGAATTCAAAAACACATAAGAAATGGTAACATAGTTCTCGTAAAAATAAAGACTTTAAGAGGCAAAGATATTTCAGAGTTGAAGAGAGCTATAGATAAATTAAGAAAAACTTGCATAGCGATAAACGGTGATATTGCAGGGATTGACGAAGATTGGATTATTTTAACGCCTTCATTTGCCCATATAGCTAGAGAATGATTTTATTAAAAAGTATTTTATCCCTTTTTATCTTTGTTCCAGATTTTAAAATTCCCCATTTTAAATCATCAAAAGAAATTTTTTTCTCTATTCCTAATTGTTTCATAATTTTACCAGCAGTTTCTGGCATAAACGGATAAATTAAAATTGAGATGAATCTTAAAGTTTCTAAGAGATTGTATAAAATTCCTCCTAGCTTTTCTTTATCTTCAATCTCCCATGGTTTATTTTCATTAATGTATTTATTTGACTCATTTACAAGAAAGAAAATATCATTTAAAGCACTATGAAATCGAAATTCTTCCATTGATTCATCAACAGCTTTAACAACATTCAAAGACAACTTTGTTAGTTTATCTTTTTCTTTAGGTTTAGGAACATAACCATCAAAATTCTTCTCAACAAGAACAAGAACTCTATTCACTAAGTTTCCAAGAGAATCTGCTAATTCTGTGTTAATTCTATTTACTAATGATTTTTCTGAAAAATCTCCATCTTGACCAAAAGGAACCTCTCTAAATAAATAATATCTTAATGCGTCCGAACCATATTTATTAACCATTTCAATTGGATCTATAACATTTCCAAGAGATTTTGACATTTTTTTACCTTCAACAGTCCACCAACCATGTACAAAATTTTTTCTAGGTAGTTCTATTCCTGCAGAAAACAACAAAGCAGGCCATATTACAGAGTGAAACCAATTTATTTCTTTTGCCATTAACTCAACATCAGGAGGCCAGAATTTTTTGAATTTTTCTCCTGGAAAATCTAAAGCACTGATATAATTTATCAGAGCATCTACCCACACATAAAGAGAATGTTCTTTATCAAAAGGAAATTGTATTGCCCACTTAACTGTTTTTCTAGTTATACTAATGTCTTTCAAACCTTCTCTTATCCTGTTAATCATTTCTTTTTTTCTAGATTCTGGAAGAACGAAGTCTGGATTTCTTTCATAAAATTCTAGAAGTTTCTTTTGATATTTACTCAACCTAAAAAAATAAGATTCTTCCTTTAATCTTTTTACTTCCCTTCCACACTGTGGACATCTTCCGTTATTTAATTGTATTTCTGTCCAAAAACTTTCACAAGCTGTGCAATACCATCCCTCATATTCTCCTTTGTAAATATCACCGTTCTCATAGATTCTCTTTATTATCTCAATTACAGTTTTTTTGTGTCTTTCTTCGGTAGTTCTAATAAAATCATCATTACTTATGTTAAGTTTTTCCCATGCTTTTATAAATTTAGGAGCTATTGAATCAACAAATTCTTGTGGCGTTAATCCTGCCTTTAAAGCTGCTTCAGCTATTTTTTCACCATGTTCATCTAAGCCGGTTAAGAAAAAAACTTCTTTTCCCTTAACTCTATTCCATCTAGCAATTATATCAGCAGCTATTGTTGTGTAAGCATGTCCTATGTGAGGAACATCATTAACATAATAAATTGGTGTTGTTATGTAAAATTTAATTTCTATCACCTTTCTATCAATTTAATTAAGTCACTTAAATCTTTTATAATATAATCTGCACCTGCTCTCTTAAGATTTTTTCTATTTCCCCACCCAGTAAGAACTCCTATTGCCAAGCAACCAGCAGATTTAGCAGCTTTCATATCAAACAGAGTATCTCCAACAAAAATGCAATCTTTTGGTTTTACTTTTAATTTTTTACAAGCCTTTAAAACAGGTTCGGGATCAGGCTTTCTATTTTTTACATCATTGTTCCCAATTATAATATCATAAGGCAAATTATATCCATCAAGAATTGCTTTTGCTTCTCTTCTCTTTTTAGTTGTGATAATACCTATTTTTATTTTTCTTTTTATAATTTCTTTAAAAGTAGATTTAACAAAAGGTAAAAGTCTGCCATATTTCTTAAAATTCTTAATTTGATTATCTTCAAAATATTTTATGAATTCTTTTTCAAAAGGTTTTGCTTCAGGTATCACTTTGGGTATTATTTCAGATAATCTGTAACCTATTGATTTATTCAAAATTTCTTTACTAGTTAAAACTTTTATTTTAAAATGTTTACAAGTTTCTTGAAAATTTTTTATAACAACTTTTAAGGGTATTATTGTTCCATCAACATCAAAAAATATTGCTTTAGGCATAACTAAAGAATTATACATATATAATTTATAAGTTTATGGATTCAAATTCTAAATTCTAGCCATTTAACTTTTTTATCTTCAACCAATTTTTTAATTTTATTCTGTACTCCTGTTAATTTACTTTTTCCAGATTTTACTTCACAAAACACTATTTGATTTAAATTCTCTTTTGAATGACCGTCAAATATAATCAAATCTATTGGATCACCTAACCATCTGATATCGTGAGGGTTGTAAGGAAATCTTTCCAGAAAGGGTATTAATTTTTCTAAAGTCTTTCCAGAAAGCGTTCTAGCACTTCTAAGTATAGCATCTTTTCTTATTCTTTTTTCTTCTCTTTCTATCCATTCATTTATTTTTTGTTCAAATTTTATTTTCCACAATCTATTTTTAAACCAAAGGTAAACTACTATAAAAAATAAAATAATTGAAACTATTTCGAAAATCATTCGATCACCAATTATATTTATGAATCTAAGCTTAAATCTAAAAGGTTTATAAACTTTCTAATTCATTATTTAAGAGTGAGTTTATGAAAATAAATGAATTAAAAATTGGAATGAATAATGTGAATATAAAAGCGAGAATAAAAGATATAAAAGAGCCGAGAGAAATTATGACAAAATTTGGGACAGTGACAACTTTAACTGAAGCCACTTTAGAAGATGACTCTGGCTCTATAAAGTTAGTTTTGTGGGGAAAACAATCTGAAGGCATAGAAAAAGATCAAGAAGTGGAGATAAAAGGTGGGTTCACAAAGAGGTTTAGAGAAGAAATGCAATTAGGAATTGGAAGAAATGGTTCAATAAAAGTCATTTAATTTTCAAATCTTTTAGACTCCCTAAAAAAGTTCCATCTAAAAGGTAAACTTCAGCTTCTCTCCACTTAAAAATTTCATTTTTCAACAAAGGTCCTAATGGCTCAAAATCCTTAGAATTAAAAGCCATTCCTCCAATTAAATGATTGAAAGCAGGCATTATAATTCCTTGTTTAAAATTAGTTTTAATTTTATATTTTTCAAACATTTTTTCGTTATCAATTTTACATTTTAACCAACAAGGCTCTACGCTTCTAAAATTTTCGGTCCAAAATTCAATGGCAGGATGAACATGAGCCATTATAATATATTCTGCATCCAAATCACCTATAAAGGGCCAAGCATGACCATGAATTAGAAGGAAATTACCTATTCTTAATCCTTGAGAATCGTAAATATCAATTTCTTTCGGAGCTAACCTCTCGATGTTTCCATCATGATTACCCTTAATTATCGAAATTTTAATATTTTGAAAATGTTCCAAAAATTTGGGAATTTCTCTATATTCTTGCCAAGAAATATTTGGAACTTGATGTTTGATATCTCCTAGAATTATTAAATGTTTTGCTTTAGTTTGTTTAATTAAACTATCTATTCTTTTTTCTAGTTTTTCAACTTGTGATGGTATTGTTATTCCTGATTTAAAAATTTCATATTCTAATCCTATATGTAAATCAGCAATTACTAAAACTTTATTTTCTAGCAATAATGCTGGTTCTGTTAGAAACTTGATTTTCATAAAAAATGTTTATTTATAGAAATTTTTAAATGCTGTTTTAAACTTGAAGGGGAGAACTAATAAGTTCCACTTTTGTTGCCTCATCTTTTGATTTATCTCTTCTAAATTCATAACAAAATCCACTAACAGCTTCTTTTAGCTTTTCATCATGAGTTATTAAGAAACATTGTTCTACCAATTTTGTGATTCTTTCTCTAAGAACATTAGCTAGTACTTCTATGGATTTAACATCTAAATTCGCTGTTGGTTCATCAAGAACAAGCATATGTAATTGAGGGGCTAAAACTAAAGAAAATGCAATTCTCAAAGCTAAACATGCTATTGATCTTTCTCCGCCAGAAGCAACACCATCCACAGGAATCCAACCAGTAGAATCTTGAAGTTGTAAAATGTAATCTCCTCCTTCAATTCCAAGTCTTATACTATAAATGTCTTCGTAAGGATAAAGTTCATTCCAAATAGATTGCATAGCCTCATTAACAGCAGAAACGAAATCTTTTCTCAATTGTTCTTGTGTAGCTTCTAAAGCATTTTCTAAAAGTCTTAATTGATCTACAATAGCATTTATTTTTCTTATTTCAAGTCTGTAAGTTTCCAAAATTTTTTTCTTATTTTCTATTTCTTCTAAAAGTTTTTGTTTACCAATCTTTATTTCAGATAAATTTTTTAAATTAGTCTCTATTTCTCTTTCTAAACCTATAACTGATTGATAATCTAACTCAAATTTTTCGAGAATCGAAGGGGAAAAAGAAGATAATAAGAGTTCTTTTTCATTTCCGAGCATCATTAATTTTTGCCTATATTCTTTCAATTTTTCTAGTTTGTTGTTGACTTCTTCTTTTTTAGACAAAATTTGTTTTAATTTTTCCTGATTTTCTTTTAATTTGTTAAGATTTTCTTCAATAATTTTAATGTTTTTTTCAAACATTTTCTTTTGATTATCGAAAACAAATGTTTTTGATTTCAAATTTTTGAGCTCGTTTTCCAAAGATTTTAGCTCTTTTTTACTATCTTTTATTTCCTCAAATCTTTCTTGCATTCTTTCTATTTCTTTTATTTTATTTTCCAATTCTGGCAACTTAAATTTTATTTTTTCTATCAAAGAATTGTATTTTCCTATCTCTTTTTTTATCTCTTTTCTCAATTTTCTTTTTTTCTCTATGAGTTTTGATTTTTTTTCTTTTGTTAACTTAGAATCACAAATAGGGCAAATGCTACCAGCCATACTCAAATTATTTATACTTTCTTCTAACTCTGAAAGCTTCACCATAGATTTTTGCAGTTTGATCTGATTTTTTTCTAATTCCTTTTTGCTTTTATTAAGTTCTGAACTTAGTTTTTTGATCGGGTTCTTTTTAAGATTTTCGACTATTTCATCCAGCTCTTTCACAATTTTTTTTAATTTCGGCAACTTCTCTTTTTCTATCAAATTTATTCTAGCATTATCTCCTGCATATTTTTCCTTTAAAATGTCTAAATCTCTTTTTTCTCTAATCAAATTTTCATTAAGGTTCTTTATCTCTTCATCAGTTTTCCTAACTTCTTCTCTTAATTCTTCATCAGTTTTTTCAGCAAATTCAACTAATTCTTCTTTGATTTTATTTATGTCAGATTCTGTCAACTCCACAAAAGCTGTAAACTTTTTGATTTCTTCGTTTATGCTTTGTAGCTTTTTTTGTTGTTGTTTTAAATTTTCTATGTCTTTTGATATCCCATTTTTTCTTTTAATCACATCATTTAATTGATTTTTCATTTTCTCTTCTTTTTCTTTTAACTCAAAAAATTCTCTTTTGATTGTGTCAAGCATTCTCAAATTTTCATCGGATTCAAGATTCTGAACTAACAATTCTTTTTCATTCAAAACCGTCAAGCACTTGTTTATTAAAGATTTAGTATTTGTTCTTGCTTTTTCAAACTTATCAATTGCTAACAATTCATCAATTTTTCTCATTCTTTTACCTTTAGGTAAAGTTAAAAACATGTCAAGCTGATTTTGTTCAGAATAAACAGCTCTTGAAAATAGGTCGTAATCCATTTTCAATATTTTTATAATTTCTTCTGTAACTTTTGTTGATTGAGGACCTTCTATTAGCTCACCGTTTTTTCTTAATTCCGCTGTTGTTTTTCCTTTTGTAATTATTCTTTTAACGCTCCACTCATTATTATCCCCTATTTCAAAGAAAACAGTTACTTCTGCCTTATCTTTAGGAAGCGGTTTTTTCATTATAATGTCTTCTAATTTTAATTTTTTCTGTTGTAATTGTAAAAAAGTTCCAAATAAACCAAAACATATTGCATCCATTACACTAGTTTTACCACTACCAACTGGCCCAACAAAACAATTTGTTCCTTCTGAAAAATCTATTTCAGTATCTAAATGAGATCTCCAATTCTTTAATTTAACTTTTGTTATCATGAAGCCCACTTTTCTAAACCTGATTTTAACGTAGTTTGTTTTCCAGTTAAAATATTAAATATCAAATCAATGTTTCCATCGACTAGGTATTCAAAGATTTCATCAACTCTTATTCCGCAATTAACTTGTTTTAAATTTTCTTGAAGAATTTTTAATCCATGCTCTTCAGGAGGAAGTCTTTGCTCTTTTAACAACTTGAGCATTTCAATTTGTTCTTTAAATCCTTCAAATTCTATGTTCTTGTTTATATTAATAATTGCTTTGTCTTTATATTTTTCTTCGATTTTGGAAAAACTTGGAATTAATTGATCTCTTTTTATCGAACCTTTTACTTTTATGTTTATTATTGGTTTTGGTTTGAATGGAGAAATTGTAGAAATGAATGTCTCAATATTTTCTTTTATGTTTGGATTAAATTCAAATTCTTTCCAGAATATTTTCCTTTGGTTTTCTAATGGTATACTCTTTATATTTTCACCATCATACTTATGAATACATTTTTCTTGTTCTGATTCTATTTTATGTATCGTTGTTGGTACTGTGCTACCACATACAAGCAATTGACCCTCTTTAAAAATTCTAGTTTCATGCCAATGCATATGACCTAAAACATATAAATCAAAACCTTTCGGTAAATCTTCGATTTTCATGGAGGGTGGTTCTAAAGGAGAGTAAATGTAAGGTTCAATACTTTGATGAATCATTATAATATTTAGAGCATTAGGAATTGGCTTTGGATTCCATTGTTCAAAAACATCTTTAGCATACCTATCTGACACACCAGACATACCATGAATCGCAACTTTTCTTCCCTCTATCTCAAAAACAGCTGTTGCACAATGAAGATGAATTAATAATCCAGCATGTTCTAAAGCTTGTATAGGGTTTATCATATGTTTGCTTCTTTTTTCATGCGTTCCATGAATGGCAACTATTGGTATTCCTCTTAAAGCTAAAGGAGACATTTCTATTTTTTCTTTGTTTATTATTTCTAAAAATTTTGTTCTTGATGGAATCGTCTGTGCTTTACTCAATATTTTTGCAACTTTAGCAAAAACTTCTGGTTTAGGAATTCTCGTATCAAATAAATCTCCTGCCATTATTATTAAATCACAATCTAAAGTTTTATCTATGGCTTCATTTAAAGCTATAAAACTGTCTTTCCATCTCTCTTCACCATATTTGTAACCACAATGACAATCAGAAAAAATACCTATTAGCATTTAATCACTAGATAATAGATTATACGTAGAAAAATTAATAAAGTTTTAGATTAAATTTAAATGGAAGGAAAATAAAACTGATTATATGTCTGAAGAGTTAGGTTTATCTGTTAAAAAATCTGAAAATTTTGGTAAATGGTATTTAGAAGTTATAAAAAAAGCGGAATTAGCAGAACAATCTCCTGTAGAAGGTTGTATAATTTTTACTCCATATTCTTATTCAATTTGGGAAAATATTAAAAATTATTTAGATAAAAAAATAAAAGAAACTGGACATTCGAACGTCTACTTCCCATTATTCATTCCTGAATCATTTCTTAAGAAAGAAGCAGAACATTTTTCTGGTTTTGTACCTGAATGTGCATGGGTTACTGAAGGTGGTAGTACCAAATTGGGTGAAAGACTCGCTTTAAGACCTACATCTGAAACTATAATGTATTATACCTTTTCAAAATGGATAAGAAGCCATAGAGATTTACCGCTTTTGATCAATCAATGGTGTAATATTATAAGATGGGAGACGAAAGCTGCAAAGCCATTTTTAAGGACAAAAGAATTCTTATGGCAAGAAGGTCATACAGCTCATGCAACGAAAGAAGAAGCAGATGAAGAAGTAATTAAAATGTTAAATGTCTATAAAGAATTGGTTGAAAATCAATTAGCAATTCCTGTTATTACAGGCAAAAAAACTGAGAGCGAAAAATTCAAAGGTGCTCTTTACACAACAACAATTGAAGCAATGATGCCCGATGGTAAAGCACTACAAATGGGGACATCTCATAATTTAGGTCAAAACTTTTCAAAAGCTTTTAACATAAAATTTTTAGATAAAGATAAAAAGAAAAAGTATGCTTGGCAAACTTCTTGGGGAGTTTCAACTAGATTGATTGGAGCTTTGGTAATGGTTCATGGAGATGATAAAGGGTTGATAATACCACCAAGGATTGCTCCTTACCAAGTTGTTATAATACCTATCTATAAAAAAGAGACAAAAGAAATCGTCCTAGAAAAATGCGAAGATATTGAAAAAAAATTGAAAGAAGAAAAAATTAGAGTTTTATTTGATAAAAGAGAGCAATACACTCCTGGATTTAAATTTAATGAATGGGAGTTAAAGGGGGTTCCACTTAGAGTGGAAATCGGTCCTGATGATATAAAGAATAAACAAATCACAACAGTTAGAAGGGATAAAGAAGATAGAATAGCAATTAAAGAAAATGAAATCGAAAAAATAAAAAATATCTTGGAAGAAATACAAAAAAATCTGTTTGAAAAAGCAAAAAAATTCTTTGAAGAGCATATTTTTGTTGTTAAAAATTTTGAAGAATTTGAGGAAATGATGAAAAATAAGAAAGGGTTTATCAAAGCTTGTTGGTGCGGCTCTGAAGATTGTGAAAAGAAAATAAAAGAAGAAACTAGCGCAACAATAAGATGTATACCATTTAAAAGAGAAAAAATATTTTCCAATTGTGTATTTTGTGGCAAAAAAGCAAAAGAAGTAGTATATTTTGCTAAAGCTTACTAGATAACTTTAAATCTTTTTTGTTATAATAATTGAATATGTCTGAACAGAAACCTAAATATTTAGAAATACCACCAGAACTTAGG
>JAFCFQ010000066.1 GCA_017608545.1 Candidatus Aenigmatarchaeota archaeon | reverse complement strand
AAAAGATTATTTTGCTTCACAGAGATAGGAAATTATACGAAAGTATAAAAACAAATGCTCGAACTCTTGTTGAAGAAAAGTATGACTGGAAAAAAATTGCTGAAAATTTAAAAAAGTTTTATAGGAAATTTATTAGAAAAAATGATGTATCATAAATTTACTGTGATTATTAGAACCTATAAAAGAGCCTTATTAAAAGATGTCCTTGAATCCTTAATATCCCAAAGTTATTCTTTGGAAATTGAAATAATTGTGATAGATAATGATAAAGGAAAACACGGAAAAAAATAGTGGATAAAATAATAGATAGAAGTAAAATTCCTATAAGATATTTTACACAGCCAGTTATTTCTAATTCTAAGACAGCAAATTTGGGGATTGAAAAAAGTAAAGGGAAAATTGTAGCTTTTGTTGATGATGATGCTATTCCTGAAAAAAACTGGATAAAGGAAATTAAGGACACATTTGAGAAACACAGAGTAAATATTGTCGGTGGAAGAGTTCTTTTAAAGTCTCCTGAAGAAAAACTTCCTTCCTGGATAAGTGAGGAATTAAAGAAAAATCTTGGAAAATTGGATTTAGGCGATGAATTCAGAAAAATGAAAAGGAATGAATTTCCTGTGTTAATGAATTTTGCAATAAGGAAAGAAGTCTTTGAAAAGATAGGGAAATTCCCTGAAAAATTGGGATATCAAAAAGATAAATTTTTTGGAGGGGAGGAAACTGCCTTTACTATTTTAGCAAGGAAAAAAGGATATCAAATTTATTATAACCCCGATATGATTGTTTACCATCAGATTACACCTGAAAGACTTAAAAGGAAATATTTCTTAAAAAAGAAATTCTGGGAGGGAAGAGCATTATTTGTTATGAATAAAATGTTTTATCCAGTATTCTTAATTAATGCTATTTTTATTTTCAGGACATTTCTCATAATATCTATGTTTACAGGTTTGCTTCTTCTAACTTTTTTTCTACCCAAAAAAGAATCTTTACGTATGTTAATTTTGTGTAAAATATTCCGAAATTTGGGATATTTTGTTCAAAGTTTTCAAATATATTGAGGAAACTGAAAAAGAGAAATTTAAAAAGTGGAAGAAAAAATATTTCAAAATGTCGAGGTTTAACCTTGAGGAAGTAGACCATTTTATGAAAAATATTTATATAAGGTGTAAAAAATGCAATCACAGAATTATATTGAAGAAGTGCGAACGAAAAATATAAGAAGAACATTAGAATTTACCATTCCTCTTTTAAAACACCTTATAAATATTGAAAATAAGAATAAGATAAAAATTCTCTCTGTTGGTTGTGGAAATGGTGAAGATGTTGAAACTTTAGTTGATTATGGATTCAATGGTACATTTGGAATAGACATTGATAAGGATTGGGAAAGAGAATGGAGAAATAAGAAACATAAAGAAAAATTATTTCTTATGGATGCAAGAAATACACTTTTTCCTGACAACTTCTTTGATATAATCTTATGTTATGACATAATTGAACATATGGGAGAAGGAAAAAGTTATTCAGAAAGAAAAAAAGAAAGAGAGAAATTTGCAAATGAGATTTTAAGAATTCTGAAGAAAGAAGGGTATATAATATTAACAACTCCTAATAAACTATTTCCTTTAGATACAGGACATGGTGTTAATAAGTATGGAGTAAGAATACATTTTCCATGGAGAGAAGATTTTCTACTTTCATATTCGGAAATAAAAACATTATTTAAAAATTGTAAAATTAAAACAATCCCTTTTGGTAAATATTGGATATTTAAAAAAGTAAAAAAGTATTTTTGGATAAAGAGTATTTTACCACTGATAAAAATTTATTTACGAATTCTGGATACTTCTGTTTTCTCCCCATTGAGAAAAAGTTTTCTCAGTTTTGCGCTTTTTTTATTAATTAAAAAATAATAAATTTGTGGAATGAATTACCCCCTTACAATAATATTATTCTCTTTTTCCTATCCTTTGTAGTTTTTTGATACAATCGCAGGGGTTATTAAATAATTCTATGTTAAATTTTGTAAGTATCCCCACCGCTATCAAATTTTTAAGATATCTCTAAGGTCTCAAAATGCTAAGGTTTAACCTTAAGGGGGTAGTAAAAAAATCTTAACCACCTACCAGACTCGGTTTGGAAAAACTTTTTAAGGTTACACCTTATTCAAAACACTCGCTTCGCTCGTTCAAAGTTTAGCCCTTCCTAATCGGGGTGTCAAAATTGCAAGGTTGGCTCTCATTTATGAAAATATTGACTGAAATATTGTTTTATATCATAAATATGGAGGTGATATAATGAAAACAACCACAATAAGAATATCTAAGGAAAAATTGAAATTACTAAAAGCAATTGCTGGCTATGAGGGGGAATCAATAAGTAAAATATTTGAAGAATTTGCAGAAGAATATATCTCAAGACATATGGAAACGATGGAACTTTTAAAAATTCCTGATTTTTATGAAGAGTGTATAGAAGGAGTAAAAGAAATAAAAAAAGGTGGAGGGGAAAAAATTAAGTGAACTGGATAGTTAAGTTTTCCTCTCAGGCAGAAAAGTATTACTCATCTCTTCCTTCAAACATACGAAAAAAAATTAAAAGAAAATTAAAAGAAATTGAAGAAGAAAGAATAATTGCTGTTGTCAACATTTACCCAAGAGGTGATATATATAAGAAATAAAAAGTGGAACTGCTATAAGGCAAAATATTATCTAACTCGTCCAATTCGCTCACTCAAAATTTATCTTTATCTAACTGCGAAGGTTAAATCATATAATTGGGGAAGTTTCTGTTTTAATCTGTTTATAATAACTATATGAAAATCACTTCGGGAAGGTTTTTGAAGTGTTCATCAGATGTGATAATTTTTGCCTTATGAAAAACTCCAGTTGCATATACTATTGCATCAGCCATCGGAAGTT
>JAFCFQ010000065.1 GCA_017608545.1 Candidatus Aenigmatarchaeota archaeon | reverse complement strand
AACTTCATAGCAGTAAAAGGGCCTGAACTTATATCTAAATGGGTAGGTGAATCGCTTCCTTTTGATGAACAAATTTTAGTTTTAAAAGATAATTCACTAAAAAGAATCAAAATAGGGGAATTTGTTGATAAAAAACCTGATAGCATGGTGCCAACAATTACAGATGAATTAATTTCTAAAAACTCTAAGGTTGTAGGATTTATAAAACATCCAGCACCACCTTATATTGATATTATAAAAACTGAAACGGGCAGAGAAGTTAGAGTTACAGGTGGTCATAGCCTTTTTGTTAAAGAGAACGGTAAGTTAAAAGAAATTATTGCAGATTATATTGTGCCAAGAAAAACTAGAATAGCAGTACCTAGAAAAATTAAGGCTCCAGAAAGTTTGAAGGAAATAAATCTTTTAAATTGTTTTGATAAAAATGATTACAACTTTTATGTTTATAACAGTCAAAAATATGTAGCACTTGCTATTAAAAAATTAGGATTAAAAAAAGTTGCTAAGATTGTAAAGATAAAACCTAAAAATATTTATGCTTATACTAAAAAATCCTCTATGAGAGTTTCTAAATTTATTAAGTTAATGAAAGAAGCAAGAATAAGTTACGACCTTAATGAGCTTTTTATAACAACAAAAAATAGAAACCATAAAATACCTGCAAGACTTACATTAAGTGAAAAATTCTGTACATTTTTAGGTTTATGGGTCGCGGAAGGTTCCTATAACGGTAATTACGCTGTAAGGCTTAGTTTGAATCTAAAAGAGGTAAAGAAAATAAAACAGATGTGTGATAATCTTTTTGGATATACAGCACTTTATAGAAAGAAAGGTACAAATGGTGTAGATGTCTATATAAGTTCTAAAGTTTTAGTAGTTTTACTAAAGCATATCTTTAATCTAAAAGGTGGTGCTAAAAACAAAAAAGTACCAGCTATAATATTTTCTGCTCCTCTAGATTCAGTAGCAGCATTTTTAAGAGGATATTTCTCTGGAGATGGTACATGTATTGATCATTATATTGAAATATCAACTACAAGTAAAACATTAGCAAATGATATACTGTACTTATTACTTTATTTTGGAATTGTTGGTAGATATAGTAAGAAAAAAGAGTGGAACGGTTCTATAAGTCATAGAATAAGATTTGTTTGGAGTGAATTTTTGAAGATATTCTCGAATGAAATTGGATTTTTAGATAGTGAGAGAGATGATAAACTTAAAAAATACTTAGAAAGATTATGGATAAAAAGAAAAAAATTAAGTCCAGAAAAAAATATAGATAAGGATGTTTACTGGGATTTAGTCATTAACGTTAAACGTGAAGAATATAATCATCCATTTGTATATGATATAAGTGTTAATCCAACAGAAAGATTTATTGCTGGTTTTGGCGGTGTTTTGGTTCATAATTCAGAAAGACATGTCAGAGATGTTTTTAGAAGAGCAAGACAAGTTGCACCTTCACTAATTCTTTTTGATGAAATCGATGCTTTAGCTCCTAAAAGAGGTTTATCAATTGGGACAAGAGTTACTGAGCAAGTTGTTTCTCAATTGTTAACAGAAATGTCTGGCATATCAGAATTAGAAGGTGTAGTAGTTGTTGCAACTACCAATAGACCAGATATATTAGATCCTGCTTTGTTAAGGCCAGGAAGATTTGATAGATTAATTTATGTTCCTGCTCCAAATGAAAAAGCAAGATTGGAAATATTTAAAATTCATACTAAAAACATGCCACTTAAAAACGTTGATTTGAAGAAATTGGCTAAAGGAACAGAAGGTTATTCTGGAGCAGACATAGAAGCTCTTTGTAGAGAGGCTGCAATGTTTGCGTTGAGAGAGTCAATGAAAGATAAAAAAGAAGCCAAAGAAATTACAATGAAACACTTTGAAAAAGCTTTAAAAAAAGTAAAGCCATCAATAACAGAAGACATGTTTAAGAAGTATCAAAGAGCCGTTGAAAACCTTAGAAAAACTAAAATAGAAGAGGAGGAAAAAGCAAGAAGATATATTGGGTGATTAAATGGAAAAACAAAAAAGAGTTAATATAAAAGTTGATCATGGAGAACCTGCATTTTTTTCAGATAATGTTACAGTTTCTCATAATCAAAGCAAATTTATCATAGATTTTTCACAAACAATACCAAGCTTTGATAACGTTGGAGGAACTATGCGACAATCTTTTATAATAAAACATAAAGCAATAATGCTAGACCCACAATTTGCTAAAATATTTCTAGATTTATTGCAAAAAAACATAAAAAAATATGAGAAAAAATTCGGCAAAATCAAAATCCCAAAGAGTAAGAAAACCAAGAAAAAACAGACTGTAGAAGTTGAAAAAGCAACGAGGTATATTGGTTAACATGGATAAGTATTTCATTAATAAGCTTAAAGAATCCACTTCAATTCCAGACATATTTGAGGTTGTAAAAGAAGTTGTCTGGAAAACGATTAAAAAGAGTAGGGCAGGTCTAGAGCTAGGTTTAGTTGAATTAGAAAATGATTTTGAAGCACATTATCTTCCAGGCTCAAATATAATTATAATGAATGAAAATATTTTGAAAAAAATTCAAGAAACTACTCCTAGAGCTTTAGTTCCTTATATTTTTTCTACTTTGCTTAATAGTTATTTGAGAAGTTTGGGTTTTGAGGAAAAGGAGGTTAAAAAATTAGCTTATAAGATAAGTTGTGAAATTTTCGGGAAGAGAAGCGTAATAGCAGAAATAGTAAAAAGCACAAGAAGATCTCTTCATTTTAAAGATATTCCTAAAACTGCTGAAGTGAAAATTGTGAGAGATTTTGATAAATCTAATATAAGATATATAGGCTAATATTTATTATGAAAGCCGTAACACAAGTAATAACTGTCATAATGATAATTTCTATATCAATAGCTTTGGTTGCTTTGTTATGGCTTTTCATTTCAGGAACTTAT
>JAFCFQ010000064.1 GCA_017608545.1 Candidatus Aenigmatarchaeota archaeon | reverse complement strand
AAGGATCCTTCCAAATACTTAGGCTATCTTTTTCATCTTTATTGAAGGCGTTAGGAAAATATCTTGTTTGGATCCCATCTGTTGCTATTGAGAACTGGACATATTTGAAGGTTTCTGATATCTCGTCTTCATATCTTTTTATCTGCTTATAGGCATCAGTCCAATCAACTTCTTCTCTTGTTGGACTTTTGCATTCAATAAGTACAAGAGGAATACCGTTAACAAGCAAAACAATATCGGGTCTATCAGATTTTGCACCTTCTACTATAAATTGGTTTGTTATGATGAATTCGTTATTTTCTATGTTTTCAAGATCTATAAGTTTTAGGACTCTCTCCTTACCTTCTTTCTGTAATGGAACTACTAAACCATTTCTGAATATATCTAAAAATCTTCTTATTCCTTCAAGGTTTGCTGGAATAGTTCTCAATGAAACAATAACAAAATCTTGATCAGCATCTGTCAATTCTACATTACTGTTAATCTTTTTTAAAGCCCTCTTCAGGTCCTCTATAAATAGAGGTTCTTCTAGATCTTTTCGTCCTCTGTTAAGGTCTTCAGGTGCTATATATTTCCATCCAAGTCTTTGGGCTTCTTGAATAATAAAGGCTTCAACTGTGTTTTTTTCTGTAAAGTCTTGGCCAGTCATTTTAAGAGTCCTTAATCATTGAAAAAAATCCTGCTGTGGACCTTCTTCAACAATTCCAATAAGTCGTTAAAGCATTGAGTTATCCCTATCATATTTTTATTGTATTCTATCGGTTTTATTTTACCATCAGGATATCTTGTTGTCGAAAGATGAGGAAAAGTAACAACGCTAAGTGTTGCTAAAGGAGCAAAACAAAAAAGGAAAAAATTAGAGATTTCTGGATTTTTATTTGTTTTTAATACTCCTTGTAAGATTTCTGTCAAATTATTTAAAAGATTTAAAGATTCTTTAATTTGCTGTTTGGTTTGCCGAGCTTTGGCATAGATATTTTTTAAATCTTGTTTTATTCTGGAAATAAATGGCGTAACACAACTAGCTATTGGCTTTAACAATTTGTGACTATTTAAAATATTTTGTATTTTTTCACATGCTTTTACAAGAAGTTTTGCGGAGTCATGTTCCTTTGTTATTTCTTGGTACTTGAGAAGAGTCTCTCCCTTACTATTTATCGGAATAGTTAGACATGCCCCTTTTACTGTTTTTTCTGTTGCCTGTTGCAGATGATAAACAGCTAGGTTATATATTTCGTTCTTGTATAGTAACTTTGCGGCTTTCATATCTATACTTGCTAATTCTAAATATTGTTTTCCAAGGTGCATATCTTTGTTATTCTTCATTCTTGGCTTTAATTCTAATCCTTCCCGTAAGCAGTAATTTCATAAAAGCCTTTTTGATTCTTTCCAGTTTTTCTTTTTCTTTCCTTTCGATTTCGAGTTTTTTGTCTATTGTTGAGAGGATTTCGGCTATGGCTTTTTGTTCTGGGAGGGGTGGGAGCGCTATTCTTAATTTTTTAATCGTTTCTTTGCTAATAAATTTAAAAGTGGTTAATCCCCCTAACTGTTCTATTCGTCTTTTTGAAAATATTAGGTAGTATGCTAGAAACTCAGGTATAAAACTATCCTTTACAATTAGAGCATTAAACTGTTGGTTTGTTGTAATAGGTATTTTATTTATCGCTACTTTACCGACAGAAGCGGTTAAAGATAGAATTAGTGAATTAGGTGGCAATAACTTAATATTAGTCTCTTTTAATGCTTTTTCGGTTACTTTTCGTTTTGTATCACAGACATAATTAATAATCTCATCTTTTACCTCTTCATTAGTTAACCATGGTATAGCTCCATCCTCCCAATATTCCTTTTTACTTTTTAATGGTGTGGCACCTGTTAGAACATCTTTTACAACTCTTCTCAATTCAACAACCTCCCAATCTTTGGGAATATTGCCAATCTCGGTATCCTTAAACTCCTTATGCCCTATTCCTTTTGTCAGAAGCTCCTGCATCAATCCCTTTTTCAGCCTTTCAGTTTTTGTGATAACTTCTTCTGTTTTCTGTATTGCTTCATCTACTGTTGATAAAATTTCAGTGATGGCTTTTTGTTCTGGTAGGGGTGGGAGAGGGATTTTGAGAGATTTTAACAATGGTAGATTTATGTTTTTTAGAGTACTCCCTTGAGCACCTTGTAAATGTTTCCAATAAATTGGAGATTGGAAAACATAATGGATAAACTTAGGATTCACGTCAGATTTTAGTTTTACTTTAATCAGATAAGATCCGAAGATAACATTATCAAAGCCTTTTTCTACTAAAACAGAAACACCAATAGTTCCTGCCCTTGCAACGATTAAATCCCCTTTTCTTATCAAATACTTACTTACTTCGCTTCTTTTTTCTGTAATCTCACAAAATAGTAAACTCTCCCAATCAACCGAATAATTTTTAATATCGGTAGTTCTTAATATCTTCATTCCAGTATCTTTTTCTGTTGCTTTTGCTGTAATTCCGTAGAATATGTCTTCTATTATTTTCTCATCCCCTAATTTCGCAACCTTCCAATCTTTGGGAATATTGCCAATCGCTGTATCTTGGAAATTTGTCTCTTTGTAGAAGGTAAACATCTTAATCTTCCATTAGCTTGTTTAATTGCATGATGTACTGCTCTAGCTTTTTTCTGACTTGGTCTCTTTCTTTTTCCATTTCTTTCAGTTCTGTAAATTCTTTACTAATATCTATATCCTCGATTTCTGTAATTGGTGTTGCGTAAAGCGAGACATTAAGGTTGTAGTCGTTATCTTTCACTTCGGTTATCTCTGCTATCTTTGAAAATCCGCTTATCTCAGTAAATTTTTTGTAAGTCTCGACAATTTTGTTTATATTTTCTTCAGATAACGTATTAAGCCTTCTTACAGAAGGATGTTTTATAAACTCGTTCGAGGCGTTAATAAAAAGTAC
>JAFCFQ010000063.1 GCA_017608545.1 Candidatus Aenigmatarchaeota archaeon | reverse complement strand
TTATTCAAAATCTAATAAAGCACCAGTTATAATCATTTTTGTAAAATATAAAGATAAAATTCTTTTATTGAAACGAAGCAATAAAGTTAGTAATTATCGTGGAAAATGGAATACTGTTGCAGGTTATTTAGATGAATTAAAACCTATTCACAAAAAAGTTTTGGAAGAACTTAATGAAGAATTGGGAATAACGAAAAATGAGATACTATCAATTAATATTGGAAAATTCTATGAATTCACAGATATTGATATAAACAAAACTTGGTTCATTCTTCCAATTCTTGTTGAGTTAAAAGAAATTCCTTCAATAAAATTAGATTGGGAACATATAGAATTTAAATGGATTAAAGAGGAAGAATTGACCAAATTCGATACAGTGCCTAAACTTGAAAAGAGTTTAGAAAATGCATCTATTACTTAATCAGGTGATTTCATCATAGAAGTTGTTCTTGTTCCGAAAGATAGAATAAATGTTATAAAAGATAAAAAAATAGTAAAAAAGATAGAGAATTTTATAAAGGTTAAATTGTCATTTCAGGAAAATTCTGTTATAATAGAGGGTGAAGGAATAGATTTATTTCAAGCAAAAAACATTGTAAAGGCAATTGGAAGAGGTTTTTCTCCAGAAAGAGCTTTTAGATTGTTAAATGAAGAAGAAAGTTTAGAAATAATAGAATTATCAAGGTTTAGCGATAAAAAAATAAAAGTTATAAAATCCAGACTAATAGGAACTAAAGGAAAAACTAGAAGAGCAATAGAAGAATTTAGTGGTTGCTCAGTTTCTGTATACGGAAAAACAGTTTGTATAATAGGAAAATATGATCAAATGAATATCGCTAGAGAAGCAATAAAAATGATCATAAGAGGAGCAAAACACTCTAAAGTTTATAATTTTCTGCAACAAGCAAAATTATGATTCGTCAAATCTTCCATCAGTTCTAATTAGTTCTTCAGTAGCTTTCATTAAAGTTTTTTTCTTATATCTTTCAATGCTCATATGCCAATAAATATTCCCTTGAGCAACCCTTTTCTTTTTCAATTTCCCTTGATTTACCAACCAATCAAGCTTTTTTTTGATGGTTTCTAAAGTATTCGGCTTAACAGGTATTTTTTCAATTTTCAAAATTTCGCTAGGAGTACATGGAGAATTAGCAAGAACTAAAACTTCTAGCCTTTCTTCATCTGGATATTCATAAACTATTTTTGGCAATTTCTTTTCACCTTATCTTATTATTCTTTAATATAAATTAATTAATATAAAAATTTAACTTAATTTATGAAATAAAACACTTAGTTAATAAAAAAAATTGAATTTTTTCTAACATATTTTTTCTTTTGGTATACATTAAACAAAAACAAAAATTTTTAGAGTTCTGGAGAAATATTTTTTATAAAACCCTTTCTTTTAAGCCAAAAAGCTTGAGCTTTGCTATATAACCAGATAATGTCTCCCCTTTCTTCTTTTTGAACACTCCAAGGTTTTATTAAAACAAGATATCCAGGTTTAATCCATAACCTCTTCTTTATTTTTCCAGGAATTCTGCAAATTCTTGTAAACCCGTCATCACAATCCACTTCAAATCTTCCACCGCCAAGCATGGCTGTTACAATACCGATCGTTTCATCGCCTTCTGGAACTTTTACTCTTATAATTTCTTCTTCTTTTTTCATTTCAATCACTTATTCTTACTAGTATAATATTTTTATAAATATCTTTGCCTTCTTTGCTCGTAACAAGTTTATAACTCCTTTTTATTTCAGTTTTATATTTTTTTCTCAAAAAATTTGCAATTTTTTCAGCTAAATATTTGTTGCTTATAAAAAGGTCGTAACCTCCTTTAACCTTCTCTATCCTATAAAATCCTTTTTTCATTAAAACAATATCGTCTATCGAATTAATATCGTCACTTGTTATATTTCCTCTTATTTGTATTATAGCTTCATAATAATTCCTATATTTTTTGGAACAAAGAGGGCAAATTTCATATTCTATTTTAAATTTCACTTCATGAATCTCTTCTTTAATTTTTTTAGAGTCTTTTAAGAAGCCTTTAGCATAAATTTTTAAAATGTCATTTTTTTCTATTTTAATTTCAACATTTTTTCCAAGAATTTCTATCTTATTTTTTAAAAATTCGTCAATTTCTATATCTTTCCACTTGTTTTTTTCTTTTATTCTATCGCATTTACTACATTTTACAATAATAATCTCTTTAGGAACTTTTATTAAGTGAAATTTTTTATTGTAACATTCTTCGCAATATCCATTTATTAATTTTTCTGTTTTTTTACCACATAAAAAACAAAATTTCATATTTTATACCATAAATAAAGTGTTAATTCAACTATCTCGGGCATATCACAACATAAAGGGAAAAAAGATGAAACAGAAACATATTTTTTTGTTAAGTCAGGCTTTTTGAGATACCACTTTTTAACTCTTGATGCAATAGCAGATTTTACTAAAGTTTTATACTCATCACTTTCTGAAAAATCAGATATCCATATTGCTGTATTATTAGAAGTCATTTCAGCTTCTCCATTATTTTTTGCTATTATGTTAGTTTTTCCTGTTACATCATTTGCTTCAGAAAAATCTTTAAAAATAAAAGAAGTGTTAAGGGGTTGAATTATTACGAATTTATCCCAAAATATTTTTTTAACTTTAAATCTATAAAACCTGTTGTCAATAGGGTTTTTTAAATTAAAAAAACCACCTTCTGGAATATTTTGTATGATACCTTCGTCAATCGTTTTATTTTCAACATCAATCGTACTTGATGTAATATTTACTTTTCTAGGTTCTTCCCAAATATACCAATAACCCCATTTTTTGCTGTCTATGTCATTACTAGTGTTAATGTAAAATCCTAAACCTAAAAAATATTTTTCAATTTCATCCTTTAAAGGATCATAACTTGTAAAATAAAAATTACCAGTACCAG
>JAFCFQ010000062.1 GCA_017608545.1 Candidatus Aenigmatarchaeota archaeon | reverse complement strand
CTTTCCGATGGAACCACACTTCCAGATTTCAGCTTTTTTAATTCTAGCATTACCATCCAAGCACTTTGAAACAGAGTTTAAAGCTGCATTGTAATTTTTCACATCTGAATCTGTTGGTTTTAATTTCTTTGCTAAACTTACTAGTCTTTCCTCAAAACTCATTTTATCTTCTCATCCATATTTAATTAGCATTTTTTTAACAAAAGGTACTAAACCAAGTAAATCACTTTTAGTATATTTATTTTTTTCTTTATCTTGAGGATGTATGAAAAAAGTAAGAATAGCATTTATTTTTAGAAATTCATCCTTTTCTTTTCCAGTTATTATTTGTTTGGTATACAAATGATGAATGATACTACCAAAAGTTTTCTTTTTGGATGAATCCTGAAGATGAAGAGAATAATTTTCTTTTAATGTATTTTCCATTACATATCTTAGAAGAAAAGCACCAATAGCTAAACCAAAATCATTATCTCTTTCAATTTCTTCTAAAGCAAGATTAACCATATTACCTCTATTTTCTTGTATTTTCTTATTTTCAATTATTTTGATTTTAGCTTTAGCTTCTTCAATTAAAAATGGTGATCGTAGAATAGCTTTAATCTTGTATTCGATTTCCTTTAATTTCTTTTCGTAACCAGTTCTAATATAATCACTAACAAGTTTATCTTGCTCTGAAATATTATTTGAAATATTATTTAATTCAGCTAATTTATAGTAATCACTATACTTTCTAAGAAATAAAACATCCTTCCCACCTTTATTTTTCTTTGAATAGCCCCAATCTGTAAAAAGCCAAGGTTCTTTCAAAAGAATCATATTAAACAAACTATTTTTCTCAGAGGGACTTGTTAAATCCTGGAATAGTTCATAGAGATATTCTTCTGAATACTTTTTCAAATAAGCAGCAGTAGTTATTTGCCAAAAAATAAATTTTTCTAATGCTTCCTCATTGAGTAGAAAATCTGAAATTATCGGCTGTATTTTTATAAAATCATTGTTTGAAGATTCATCCCTTGTTTTTATTTCCATTTTTTCAATATTTTTTTCTAAAGTATTATATATTTCTTCAAATACACCAATTTGTTCTTCAAAAAGCTTTTTAATGTTCATATTCACATCTTCCTTCTGATGGAGCACAGTTTATCGATTTTTTATACTGTTTCATCCACTTTTAGTTTTATATTTATTGTCTGTATCTTATAACTATTACCTCATAGTCTATAAAAGTAAACATCGTTTTCTTTTTTAAGAGCCATTTTATGTTATAAGGTAAAATCGCGCAACAATTTTAGGATATTTCTCTAAATTATAATATTTATAATATGAATCTACTTCTATATTTTTACTCCTTATCTCTGACATCATATCACCTACTCTTCTAGTTCAATTAATATAACAGACAAAATCACATTTCTTCCCTTATAAGAACCCAGAGTTATTCTCTCTCTATCATGACTTTTGATTTTAAATTTCTTTTTAACTTCATTAATGATATAATTAGTAATCTTTTTTTCAGCTTCTTCAACTAGCTGAAGATTTGAGCTATGTTTTTTTACTGCAGCATTATGACCAGCTCCATATACAAAGATATAGTCATGAACTTCATCAGCTTTATAATGAACTAAAAACTGTAAGAAAAATTTTCCAACCTTTTCATTCTTTTTATTTGTTGCTATTTTTTCAAGTCTCGATAAATCTTTGCAAATTGCTTTCTTCATCTTTTCGAATTCAGCAGTAAAACAATCAAAAGAGTAATTTAATTTAGCTTCAAAAACCGCATAACACATGTCAGAGCATGTTTTGTTAACTATTGCTAGATCCGCGCGTATATACTTGAAAGGGTTATTATCATAGCTTAAGAAATGACTATATACATACTCTATCCAAGTATAAAAATCATTAATCCCGTTCTTAATAAAATATTTTTCTATATGGAAAGCAAATTGAGTTAAAATGGCTTTTTCTGCTTTAGCTTTACAACATGAGAATGCTAAAACAGGTGATTTTATGTTTTTAAATACCTGAATAAAAAATTTGCTATCTAGTTTCATTAATATTTGATAAAACACATATTAATAAGCTTTTCAGAATTTGATTCCAAGGGTATAAATAAGATGTTAAAATATTCACTTTCTCTCCTTTTGTTTCTTTTGATATTTTACTCTTCATATTTTGCAAATCTTATTGTTTTCAAACAAAACCCATTTTTTATTTTTAGTAAATTAGACAGTGGAAACAACCACTGTCTCTTCTTTATTTGGTTTTGTTAATAATTCTACTTCCTTATTTTCTGATTTTATTGTTTCTGTATATGGGGGTTTTCTTTCCACAAAATAGAGTGTATTTTCTTTTTCTACAAGCAAACATTTATAGGCTAGATTCACTAATTTTAATTGAATCTACTAAAGAGATGGGAAGAATGATTATAGCTAATCTGTTTAAAGGGTCACCATTACCACATTCTCTTAAGGGTCTTATATGGAAGACTTCATCAACTTTTACTGAAATTCATCAAAAAATGGATAAAAACATAGTATGGGTTAATATTCCTAGTAGAAGTTCATGGATAGGTTTTTGTCTAAATGGTTCAGATATTGATGAGAACAAAATACCAAAAGAGATATTGAATAACGCAAATATTGATGAAATTGATATAACAGCTCTACATAGGTCTCAACTACATCATGCATTTCTAAAAGCACTAATTGTTCAAACCATTGGAATTGAAAATTTTAATGCAGAGATACACCCTTCTGACAGTTTAGATTATATTGAAAATATTCGTATAGATCTAAAATTTATAATACTAAAAGAAAAAGGAACTGAACGTCTTTTTCTAAGAATTGATACAAGAGATGCGTCAAGAAAATTAGATGCAGAAGAGGGATTATTGAACACAGAAGAAAGGTTTAATCAAATAAAAATGATTATTGAACACCATTGGTCTGGAG
>JAFCFQ010000061.1 GCA_017608545.1 Candidatus Aenigmatarchaeota archaeon | reverse complement strand
CGGCGAAAGTAATAATGTTACTGTTGATAGAAACTGGACTGTAAATTTCACTGCTTATTCTGATATTCCATATGTTAATGTTACATTACATACAAATTTAACAGGATGGATAGACCAAACAAATGTAACAGTAGTTTGTAATTTAACAAAGTTGATAGATTCTGATGGTATTTATGAAGTGGCGGCTTATATATTTGAGAATGAAAATTATTCTGCTAGTAATATTACTTACAATTTAACTATAAGTGAAATTTCACCTCAGTATTCTGGCGTGAAAGTAAATCCAGTTAGTGGTTCTCAATATGATGCTGGGCAGAATTATCAATTTAATATAACGTGGCAAGATGGTTCTTTAGATAATGTGACATTTAATATTTACAATACATCTAAGATAGATGGAGATTTAATAAATAAAACTTTTAATTCTATTTTGAACTCTACAAATTTAACTAATTATACAATAGATAATAATACAAAAGTTTTTTCTATAAATATAATTGACTTACCTGCAGGGAGTTATAATTATGTTTGGATAGCGTTTGATAGTTTTAATAACAGTAGTATTCTTTCTACTCACACTATAGCTCAAAAAGATATAACAACAAATATAAGTTTGTCGATTAGTCCAAGTTCTCTTCCTTCTGGAGGAGGTTCTGTTACAGCTTATTGTTCAGCATCAGGTTATCCTGTAAATTTAACTTTATATTTTGTTGGTTTTTCAACAAGTAATACGTCTAATAAAGGAGAAACTGTATATTTAAGTGGTTCTATTTTACAAACTACTGATATTACTTGTCAAGTATCAGGAAATGCTAATTATACAGGTTCTAAAATAGGAACGGTTATAGTTGCTTCTCCATCATCACCAGCAAACCCACCAAGTAATGATAGAGGAACTCCAACAGGAAGTTTCCTTATAAAAGATTTAACTTCAAGCTTAAGAGTTACTGCAGGTGAAAGCAAATCAACTTCTTTTAAACTATCAAACACATTAAACAATAATTTAGTAGATGTAAACATTTCAGTTTCTGGAATAAGCTCAAGTTGGTATAGACTCTCCAGGAGTTCAATTTCAAATCTTAAAAGAAACATTCCAGAAACTATAACAATAACATTTGATATACCAGAGAATGCAGAAGCTAAAAATTATTCAATAACTATAGCAGCAAAAGGAAGGATTATTGGAAGCACAACAACGAGAACTGCAACTGCGTCAATGAAACTTACAGTTAAATCTCCAGAACCAAAGCCAACACTTCCAATTGAAACGCAAGAGGAAACTGTTGTTGAAAATGTAACTCAAGAAAACATAACAGCCAATGAAACAACTCTAGGCCCAACAGGTTTTGCAGCATTGTTCGAATACTTAAAAAACAATTTAGTGATAATTCTTGGTATAGCATCTTGTTTATTGATATTTATGTTCAGAAACAACATAACTACAACTTTAATGAGAGCTAGTGGTAAAAAAGTTCCTAAAAAAGAACATAGGAAATTTAAACTGCCAAAAATTAAGTTGCCAAATTATAAGCTAGTTATAGATTTAAAAAAAGGAAAAAGTAGAAAAACAAAAATGGAAGAAGTCGTGGAAATAAAAAGGCCTGAAGTCTTGGAAAGGGAAATAAAAAGGGATATAAAAGAATTAAAACAAATCCTCGAAACCGAAGAAAAAATAAAGAAAAATAAGAAAAAATTCAATTTAGATAACAATTAAAAGCTAAAGGTTTAATTATATTTATGAAAAAAATTCTAATTTTTTGTTTAGCAATATTTTTGTTAGCAATTACTTTTAAAACGCCTAGCATAGATATAACAGGTTTATTCCTTAAAGCTAGTTCAACAATAGTAACGATAGCTAAAGCAGTCATTAAGCAAGTTTTAACAACTATAATAAACGTGTTGTAACGATTGGTTTTTCTTTAACGATTAAAGTATGTTCAGTTTGTGCAACAGGTTTTCCAGAAACTTCTCTCAAAGGCTTATAACCGTATAATGCATTTACAGTTTCTAATTCTCTTAGACTTAATTCAACCTTTAAAGGAGAAAAATATTTTTGTATCCATCTTTTAGCAAATGGTAGCCTTTCAAATTTTTCTCTTGCCATTTCTAAAATTTTTCTACCTTCTATTAATCTTATGGGTTTATCATTGATCCATCTAAAAATTAAAGCTTTCCCAGAATCTTTAACTAATCCATTACCACTTGTACAAAATGGTTCAATAGCAATTACTTCATCTTCTCTAAGTTGGTATTTCGAATCGTTTTTAATATTCGGTATTACTAATCCTGCATGAACATCATATCTTCCTAAGCTATGTCCTGTTAAATTCCTTATTGGATTAAAACCAAATTCTTTAGCAGTATTTTCTATTACTTCTCCAATTTCTCCAATAGTTACTCCAGGCTTTATTATTTTTATCGCGTTTTCCAACATTTTTTCAGAACAAATTATTAAATCATCTTTTCCAGCAACTCTTATAGTTTTTGCAGTATCTCCGATATAACCATCAACATGAACACCGACATCAATTTTTACGTAATCCTCCTCTTTAATTGTAGTTTTATCATTTATGACAGGATGCCAATGGGCAGCCATATCATTTATAGAAATGTTAACAGGAAAAGCAGGTTTTGCTCCTAGTTCTTCAATTTTTTTATCAATTTTTTCTGCAATTTCAACAACTAAAGCATCTTTTTTTACAAGGCTACAACCATAATCTCTAACTTCTGCTGCAATTTTCCCTGCTTTAATATATTTATCTAAAATTTCTTTTTCCATAGTTACCAACTCAATTTATCTCCTATTTTTGTTTTCAGATTAAAAGGAGTTTCTAAAATATATTTGCATGGCTTTTTTGGTTTATAAATTTTCCAAGTCTTTGGGTTTAAAGTTATTGGTTTTCCATTTTTTATATCTACAACTTTTTTATTCTTGTCTATGAAAATCATTTTTATTGGATACCTCACGCCAAACATCCATAAAGACCATCTACTTTCATAAGGCAAAGGAAAAAA
>JAFCFQ010000060.1 GCA_017608545.1 Candidatus Aenigmatarchaeota archaeon | reverse complement strand
TTTACCAGAAAAGATTCTGGCAGTTGATATCATTCCAGCATGAGGATCATAAGTAATTTTAGTTATAACAGCAGCCAATCTTCCATTAGGATCACAATTAACTAATTGTTTACCAATTTCTGAATTTATATCACCATTCCAAATTCTTTCTATTCTATAAGACTGTGCTTCTATTGGATTTGGCAAGTGTCTAATAACCATATCTAAAACAACAATATGCATTGGAGCTTTGTTTGCCAGCTCTTCATCTTTTTCTTGAGAGCATAAATCAATTATCTCTTTGAATGTTACTCCTGTTCTTTTCATGAATGGAACTGAAATTGCCCATTTTTTTAGAGCAGAGCCAAATGCAACTGAACCATCTTCAACTTTTACTATCCAATCTTTTGCATATTTCTTTTCAACATGCCTTTGAATGAATTTATTGACCTCAACAACAATATCTGCCAATCTTTTTTGTAATTGCTCTGGTGTTAATTTTAATTCTCTTATTGCTCTATCAACTTTATTAATAAACAAAACTGGTTTAACTCTTTCTGCTAGTGCTTGTTTTAAAACAGTTTCTGTTTGTGGCATTACACCTTCAACTGCACAACAAAGAACAACAGCACCATCAACAGCTCTCATTGCCTGCGTAACGTCAGCACCAAAATCAACGTGCCCTGGTGTATCAAGTAAATTTATTAAATATTTTTCTCCTTCATATTCATGAGTCATTGTAACAGTTGCTCCATAAATTGTCATGAGTCTTTCTCTTTCTTGATCATCAATCCATGTTAACATTCTTTCTCCAACCAAATCTCTAGCCATTAAACCAGCTGCAGCAGCTAGGTTATCGGTTAAAGTTGTTTTTCCATGATGAATATGAGAAACTATACCAATATTTCTAATATTCTTTTGATTATTCATCAATTCTTGCACTTTTTCTGAAAATTCTTCTTTTGCCATAAATAATCACAACTTGAAATAATTAAAGATAATCATATTTAAAGTTTTTGGAAAAATTGATGTAATCTCCTAGAAGAAATCATTTTTATTGGTATTCCTAAATTAAGTTTTCTGATGATTTTAGATATTTGATAAATTAAATTAATTTAAATTCTTTTTGGTACATTAAATTAATAGTGATGTAATGAACAAACATTCGCCAAAAGATTTGTCAACAGAAGAATTTTTAAAGTATTGGGGATTAAAGAACAAACAAAGAGTTTTGTTAGAAAAGATTATGAAAGTACAGAGAGAGCAGTAATTAGATTTCTTGAAATGAAAGGTTACGAAACAGCAAATACCGATGGTGTTAAAACTGATTTATCTTATGGAGGTAGTATCGGAATTTTAAATTCAAGAAAAACAAAAGAGTATTTAAGAGGTCTTATTAAAAGGCCTTTACATATCGCAAACTTACATCTTTACGATCAACTATATAAAGGTGATTGGGGCTTAGAAGTTTTTGGTGAAGAAAATATTCCACAAGCAAAGGAGTTAGCAAATAAACTTTCTAGTACTTTTGATAAAAGAGTACAAATAGAATTAGTAAGTGAAAGTCCAAAATATGTTGGTCTATTCGCAAAATTTCTTCATATAATGGACAAAATATTAAGTCCTTTGTAAGGAATTGAAGAAATATTTTTCGATTATCTCGCACCAGCAGCTTCTCTTTCTTTTCTCTCTTTTTCTTTCACAGCATAAGAATTTTGAGAATCGTTATTGTAAGCAGCAAAAATTTCATCTGCTAAACATTCAGCCATTTTTTTAGGGTTATCAAAAGCTTTTTGATACGCTCCTTGACATATTAATCTTAAAGCAATATCAACTCTTCTTTGTGGTGAAGTTATAACAGCTTTTCTAACAATTATTCCACCAACTTGAAAAGAAGTTATTTCTTCTCTTAAAGCTGCATTTTCTATGGCTCTAACAAAAACTTCTATAGGATTTTTCTTTGTTTTTTCCTCAAGAATATCAAAAGCATCTTTAACTATTTTCCAAACTTTGAAAGTTTTTCCAACATTTCTACCGCTTGAAATGAAATGTTTTTTGCCTCTATGACCTGCAACAAAAAGATGGTTTGCGAACCTTTCTATTATGTTCATTTGGCTTTTATGAAATTGTTTTCCAGTAAATCTTCCAAATGTTTTAGGAATTATGACAGGTTTTAAGTTAATATAATTTTTCAAACCAGGATCATTAACATTGATATTTTCTACTTCCCATTTATCAAAAATCTTTAAAGACATTACCTAGCCTCTTTTTTAGCTTTTCCTTTCAAAAGTTCTGATAAAGGAATTTTATTAACTTTGATAACTTTCCATCTTAAACCGTGTTGAGAACCGACAGGACCTCCCTGAGAACCTCCAACACCTTCTACAAGAACCTCATCATGTTCATTAATAAAATTAATTGCGCCAGACTTTGGAACAAAAGCCGTGATTTCTTTTTTATTTTTTAACAGTTGGACTCTGACAACTTTTATTATTCCTGAATGAGGCTGTTTTTGCTCTATTCCATATTTCTTAATAACAATACCTTTTGCTTGAGGTGCTCCTTCTAATGGATCCTTTTTCTTTTTTAATTGGAGCATCCTGACTTTGAATTTCGTTTTTTTCCATTTGTACTTTTTCTTTCTTTTTTTCAGTTCTCTTCCACCAAACATCCCCATGAATACCACGTACTTGCATATTTAGAAATGAGAATTTAAAAACCTTTTGGTTTAATCTGAGGTAATTGTTTTTAGGAAAATAAGCTTTCTTTTGAATATAAGTAGTATAAACAATACTAATACTATTAATCTGTATCCTCAGCTATTTTGTATGGTTTACCAACTGCTTCTTCAGCCATTGTATAAATTGATCTACCTGCACCACAACCAAAAGAGTATGTGGGTAAACTTTTTCCAGTAGTTCCTTCAATTTCCAAGATTCTCCATTCATCATCATTTCTAATTTCAAAAATTCTTCCTTCTGACCCTGCTCCCATTTAATCACCAAATAATATTTTTATTTAAGTATATAAAAAGGTAGCCCCGGCAAGATTCGA
>JAFCFQ010000059.1 GCA_017608545.1 Candidatus Aenigmatarchaeota archaeon | reverse complement strand
GATTAAAATTAAAGATGGAGAAGTTCGACCAGAGGGATGTATATGCGAACTTAACTTCGGATATAATGCTAAAACGGTGGTATATACGAACTCGAGTTCGGATATACCGAAGTTGTGCGACATTTAAGAGGAATAAATATGATTAAACCAAACTGGGATACATTTAAAGCAAAATTTAATGAAAATCCTCAATCAAATTTTGAGTGGTTTTGTTATCTATTATTTTGTGAAGAATTTAAGCAAGATAAAGGAATATTTCGTTATAAAAATCAATCTGCAATAGAAACGAATCCAGTTGAAATAGGCAATGAAGTTATAGGTTGGCAAGCTAAATTTTATGAAACTCCTCTTTCAAATCACAAAGAAGAAATATCAGAAACTTTAGAAAAGGCTAAAAGAAACTATCCTAGAATTACAAAAATTATTTTTTATACAAATCAGGAATGGGGACAAAATAAAGGACAAGAACCAAAGGGATTAAATGAAATAGAAAAAAAACAAAAAAACTTAATATAAAATTAGAATGGAGAACAGCGAGTTTTTTTGAATCACCTTTTGTATGTATTGAAAATAAAATTATCGCTAAACACTTTTTTACGTTTGATAAAAGTATTTTTGATTTAATTAAAGAACAACAAAAACATACAGAAAACATTTTAAAACAGATAAAAACTACATTTAATTTCAAAAATCAAGTATTTGATGTTAATAGAAATGAAGTAATAGATAAATTAAAAAACACAGGATCACAAGTAATTATTTTAAGTGGTGTTGCAGGTGTAGGGAAAACCGCAGTTATTAAAAAATATTATGAACAACAAAAAGAAAAACTTCCTTTTTATGTTTTTAAGGCAACTGAGTTCAACAATCTAAGAAATCTTAACGATTTTTTTAAAAATTTTGATTTTAAAGAATTTATTGAGGCACATGGGAATGAAAAAGAGAAGATTATTGTAATAGATTCTGCAGAAAAGTTGCTAGATATAGATAATACAGATCCTTTTAAAGAGTTCTTGCAGGTTGTTCTTGAAAATAAATGGAAAGTTATTTTTACAACAAGAGATAATTATGTTGATATTCTCAATACAGATTTTTCAGAAATATATGGGATATTGCCTGTAAATATCAATATTCAAAATCTCACGGATAAGGAACTAATAAATCTCGCCGAAAAACATAATTTAAATTTACCACCCAATCAAAAACTATTTGAACTTATTAGAAATCCTTTCTATTTAAATGAATACTTAAAACATTATAAAGAAAATGAAAGTTTGGACTATATTGAATTTAAGAATGAATTGTGGAACCGAATTATTTATAAATCAGAACCTCATAGAGAAGAATGTTTTTTGGAAATTGCATTTAATAGAGCAAAAACTGGGGACTTTTTTGTAACCCCTGACTGTGAATCATCAGTCTTAACAGAATTATCAAGAGATGGAATCTTAGAATACGAATCTCCTAATGGGTACTTTATTACCCATGATATTTATGAAGAATGGGCATTAGAAAAAATAATTGAAAGAGAGTTCCTTAGGAAAACATCAATTGAAGATTTTTTCATAAAAATTGGTGATTTTCTACCCATCCGTAGAAGCTTTAGGAATTGGTTATCAGAGAAACTTTTGCTAAACGATGAAAATATTAAACAATTTATTGAAGAAGCTATAAATTCGAGTATTGCATCTTATTGGAAAGATGAAATCTTGATTTCTGTTCTGCTTTCGGATTATTCGGAAACATTTTTTGAGATTTTCAAAAACGAGTTATTAGAAAATAATCAAGCTTTGCTTAAAAAATTGACTTTTTTATTAAGGATAGCTTGTAAGGAGGTTGATAGTGATTTTTTTAAACAATTAGGAATAAAACATTTGAATTTATTTCACTTCAAGATTGTATTGACGAAACCAAAAGGTAAAGGGTGGAAGAGTCTTATAAAGTTTATTTTTAATAATATAGACAAAATAGGTATTGAGAACATAGATTTCATTTTGCCTGTAATCTATGATTGGAATACTAAATTTAAGAAGGGAGAAACTACAAGATTCGCAAGCCTGATTGCGTTGAAATATTATCAATGGATTATTGAAAATGATGCTTTCTTTTCTCGTAATGACACTAAAAATAATTTACTGCAAACCATTCTTAACGGTTCATCAGAAATAAAAGATGAATTAAAAGAGATTTTTGAAGAAATACTGAAAAATAACTGGAAGTATCATAGAGACCCTTATTATGATTTGGTAAAAATGATTCTTGTTCCTAAAGCTGAAAATGATTTTGTTAGATTAGAAGTTGCTAAAGTTTTATCAAAATATGTTTTAAAATTGGCTGATTTGTTTTGGACATATACACCAAAGAAAGAGGATTTCTTTTATCATTCTAGTATAGAAGTTGAACAATATTTTGGCTTAAAAGAAACACATTTTGACTATTTCCCAGCGAGTGCATTTCAAACACCAATATACTGGTTACTTCAATATTCATTGAAAGAAACAGTAGATTTTATTTTAGAATTTACTAATAAATCTGTAAAACATTATGCCAAGTCAGGTTTTGACAGTTCAGTTAAGAAAGTGAAATTATTTTTTGATGATGGAACCACAAAAGAACAGTATATTAGCCATTGTTTATGGAATATGTATAGGGGGACAGGTTCTCCAGTAAGCCCTTATTTGCTTCAATCAATTCACATGGCTTTAGAAAAATATTTTCTTGAACAGGGAAAATTAGCCGATTCGAAAATACTGGAAAGCTGGCTTATTTACCTTCTTAAGCATTCAGAATCAGCTTCAATCTCTGCTGTTGTAACAAGTATTGTTTTGGCTTACCCTGATAAAACCTTTAATGTTGCTAAGATTTTATTTAAGACTAAGGAATTCATAGTTCAAGATAAAACAAGATTGGTTTCTGAGTATCAGACGAGATCCTTATATTCTATTGGATATGGCTTAAATTACCATCATAAAACTTATCAACCGTAACTCTTCTTTTTAACCCATAATCATCTCTGTTGCACCAAAAATTGGCGTGTTTGTAGCCACAAATCACGCCGAAAGCACAATATTGCCAATTTTTCTTAATTTTATC
>JAFCFQ010000058.1 GCA_017608545.1 Candidatus Aenigmatarchaeota archaeon | reverse complement strand
AAGTAAATATTGGTACACTTGGTCATGTTGATCATGGAAAATCTACTCTAGTAGAAGCTATTTCTGGGAAATGGCCTGCAGTACATTCTGAAGAGTTAAAAAGAGGAATCACAATAAAACTTGGTTATGCCGATGCAACAATATATAAATGTAATAAATGCAACATTTTCTGTTCAACAAAAAAATGTCCAAACTGTTCCGAAGAATGTGAACCTCAAAGAACAGTTTCTTTTGTAGATGCTCCCGGACACGAAACTTTGATGGCAACTGTTTTGGCAGGAGCAAACATCATGGATGGTATTCTTTTTATTATAGCAGCAAATGAAAAATGTCCACAACCACAAACAAAAGAGCACATGATGGTCTTAAATATTGTTGGGGTAAAAAATGTGATTATTGTTCAAACCAAAATAGATTTAGTTAGTAAAGAAGAAGCTTTAGAAAATTATAGACAAATAAAAGAATTCATTAAAGGAACTATTGCAGAAAATGCTCCAATAATTCCTGTTTCTGCACAAAATAGAGTAAACATAGAAGCTGTTTTAGAAGCCATCCAAAACTATATACCAACACCTCAAAGAGATATTTCTAAACCTCCTAAAATGCTTGTTGCAAGATCTTTTGATATAAACAAACCTGGAACAAAAATAGAAAATTTGAAAGGAGGCGTCATTGGAGGCGCTTTAATACAAGGCGAGTTAAAATTAAATGATGAAATTGAAATAAAGCCTGGGGTCTTTCTAAAAGGAGAGTGGATCCCTTTAAAAACGAAAATTATTGGGTTACAAAAAGCAGGAAAAAATTTGGAAAAAGCTGGGCCAGGAGGCTTATTAGGAGTCTTGACAGAACTAGATCCGAGTCTCACAAAAGCTGATTATCTGGCTGGTTCTGTTGCAGGAAAAAATTTGCCTCCAATTTTAGATAAATTGACTTTGAAGGTTAGTTTGTTTGAAGAATCTCTTGGAGAAAAAGTAGAGCCAATAAAAATAGGAGAACAAATAATGTTAAATGTGGGGACAACTAGAACATTAGGAATGGTTAAAGACTTGAAAAAAGATATTATAGAAATTGAATTGAAATTACCAGTTTGTGCTGATAAAAATGATAGAGTCGTTTTGTCTAGAAAAATAGCAGAAAGATGGAGACTAATTGGTTATGCTAAAATTCAATAATTGATAACATGAAATGTCAAAGATGCGGAAAAAATGAAGGAGAGTATTTATGTTCAGTTTGTAATAGGGTCGTTTGTTCAGATTGTAAAGTTATAAAGAATGGAAAAGTTTATTGTTTAGATGATATCCCCAAAGTACCTGAAATAAGTTCTTCTCAAAGTAAAGAAATCGTCCAAAACGAAGTTGCACAAGAAGGAGTTACTCAGAGTGGAGCTACTCAAGAAAGACCAAAGCCCAAAATTTTTAAAATCTTAAAAGAATTGATTTACACTGATTTAATATTTCTTATTGGAGTCATAATAATATATGCCATATCTAATTTTTTTATATCTGGCCTGTTAACTTCGAATGTAGAAATAATATCTAAAAACTTACCTCAACTTGGTTTTTTATTTGTTTTATTAGAATTTTTTGAGTCTGCTGGGAAATACATAATTATAATTCTATTTATAATCTTAATGATCTTAATAATAATTTTTGTAGTGAAAAAACGTAGATATAAAAATATTTAAGCTTGTAGATATAAATGATTGTTATGAAAAAAATCGTGTTTTCATTTTTATTAACATTTCTAATTTTTAATTCCATAGTACTTGCTCAAGATTTCTCAATAGATGTAGATGTGAAAGATTATTACATAGCAACTCATACAGATTATATAACTCTAAGAATAAACAATCCTCTATATGAAGACTGGTTTTCAATAAGTTTAATAGGGCCAGAAGAATGGGTTAAACCTGAAACTTCATTACTAAGAGTTCCAACGGCAGGAAGCGAAGAAACAAAAATAATAGTTAGTCCACCAAAAGATGTTGTACCACTCATTTATCCTTATCAATATTTTCTCAAAATAAAAAGAATTAGCACAGGTTCTGTTTTAGAAAAACCTATTTTGTTAAAAATCAAGCAAATAACAAATGCTATAATAAAGGATTTTAAATTGAGTTGCACTGAATGTATTGACAAAGTTGATATTTCAGGAACAGTTTATAATGTTGGTTCAAATCCAATAGACCTTTCAATAGTTTTTAAAGTAGGAAAACAAATAAAAACAGTTTCTATTGGTGTTGTCAACATTTTTGGTAAAAAAGATTTTACAACGAGTTTTTCTTTAAAAGATTGGGAGCCTGGAGAATATACAGTTGAAACAAAACTAATCGATGATCAAGGAAGAAAAATGTATGAGGAATCAGGCTCATTTAAAATACCTACAATCGAAAATATAATTTATGACAAAGATGTTTCTTCAACAATTTTTGGGAGCATAATAACAGTAACTGCAACGAACAAAGGAAATACCGTTTCTGATGTTGATTTGAAATCCGTTGCTCCAAAAACATGGTATTCTATATATTCAGGTCCCTCACCAACAGGCATGGCAATTGGTGATCATTATTACTGGAAAGTTAGCTTAAAACCAAATGAAAGTAAAAGTATAACTTATTCAGAAATTTACTGGCCAACTTATGCTATTATTATATTCATTGTTGCAATAATAGGTTTGGCATATTGGCAATCATCACCTTTTGATTTTACGAAAAATGTTCTTAGTAGTAAAAGAATTGGAATAGGAAAGGAAATTTCAATTTCTTTGAATTTAAAAAACAAGAAAAAAGCAATAGAAAGAGCAATTATAAAAGATATTGTTCCTTCTGGCTTTTCTGTTGTTAGCAAGTTTGAAACAGTAAAACCAATAATAAGAAAAATAGCTGGTGGTATTGAACTCAATTGGAAAATAGGAAGATTGAAGCCTCATGAAGAAAGAGTTTTTCATTATACTATTAAACCAACAGAAGCTGTTAAAGTAAAGAAATTACCTCCAGCAAAAATAAGAGCAGTGCATCAAAAGAAGATCATTCAGAAAAATTCTAACAAAGTTTCTTTAATTCCAGAAAAAGAAGAAATAAAATTCGTTACAGTAAAAGTTCATAAATAAATT
>JAFCFQ010000057.1 GCA_017608545.1 Candidatus Aenigmatarchaeota archaeon | reverse complement strand
TCATCAGGGGATTTCTTTTTAGTTTTTCCATTTATTATATCCAAAAGGCTTGTCTGCCTAACACCTTCTATTAATTCAGAAGAAGAAATTCCACAAACTTCAAATATTCTTTCTAATGGCGGAAGCAACTGGTTATAGATATAATATTCAGAATCTATTTCTAGACCTTTTTCTTTCACATAATCTGGGTCTTCAGCCCTTTTTGATAAAAGTTGATTACCTTTTATTATAACATAACCCAATCTCTCCCCCACTAAAGACCTAGTTTTATCTCTTTTCATTATTTTCTTAGCTAGCTCAACATGAGGTTGAACACCATCATAAGAATCTAAAGATTTTGTTATACCTTTTACGATTGTTAGTTTTTCTAAAGGTATCTCACCTTTTGCCAATTTTTCTATGATTTCTCTAACATATCTTGATGCCTTATTGATATTCCTTTCTTTCAAAATAATATTTAATACTTCAAACATCGTTTCAGAAACTAAATCACACCAATCTCTTCTTACAGTTTCTATCCCTTTCATCTCTAATTTATCAATCCACTCATTTCTTTCTTTTTCAAAAGCCCAGCCAGCATATCTTTTTTTCGTTTCAATTAAAAATGTTTTGAAAATCTTTTCAAACTTCAAATCTAAACCATATAATTTTTCAGAAATGAATTTGGAAATTTTTTTACCAAACTCCATAGCTTTATCAAGATCTTTAATATCAGATTTAATAAAAACAGAATCAGTGTCTGCATAAATCACTTTTGCTGGAAAGTTTTTCTCTATTAATTCTTTTGTTTTTGTTATAGTATCCCTTCCAAGTGCTGTTATTGTGTTAGCAATATCCATAACATAAAGTCTTGACCTAACATAACCTGTGTAACCATACAAAGAATTTAAAAGATCTTTAAGAGCTAACTGTTTTGCTTTTAATATTCTTTTGTTTTCAGAATCCACTTCAATTCTATATTGTTTTTTTACTGAAATTCTTTCAGATAATATTTCATCTACTATTTGAGGCATAACTCCCTTAAAGACTGAAGGTTTTACGAATTTGGTTCCATATGGAGTAACAAAATGCTCAACATTTTCTCCGTTTGTTAAATAAGTTGTTGTGCATATGTTAAACGCTCTAATTAGGGATGGATACATACTTGTAAAATCAAGACAAATCACCCATTCATGGAAACCTATTTCTGGTTCTAATACTAGAGCTCCTTTCAATCCATGCTGCTTTATTCTATCGCTTATATCAGCTGGTTTGCAAGACATTAGAAAATTTCTTTTATAAAATTCCCTTAATAATCTAAATTCATGTCTTTGTGCTTGACCCCCAAAACAATCTTGCAAAAGTAATCCTGACAATTTTGCTATCTCAAAAAATTTGTCTAACAGTCTCTTTTCTACAACAAGTCTTAAAACCAATACAGCATCTCTTCTTGCATATTCTATAATTTCTCTAAAATCATTTCCATTCCATACCTCTCTTATTTTCTTAATGTAATTTCCTTCACCAAATTCAATTTTGCCTATTCCTAACATTTTCTTAGAAATCGTGCTTAAATCATATCTTTTAAACTTCACCCAAGGGTCTCTTCTAAATATTTCAAAAGTATCAACAACAATTCTCCCACAAATATTTGGCATAAAACTATGTTGCAATTTTCTAGCTACTGCAAATTTTTCAGATCTCCCCAAATCTCTTGGTATTTTCAAAATTTCCATCCTTTTTAGCAAAAATGGTAAATCAAAACCATTTATATTATGGCCACATATTATGTCTGGATCATATTCATCGACTATTTCCTTGAATTTTTTTAACATTTCTTCTTCATTTTGACATGCTATTGAATTCTCATTAATTCTAGCTGATTTTGCTATTAAAACCAAAGAAGATTTTCCCTTATAATTAGGAGAAAAAGCCATACTTATTATGATTATTTTATCCTTTTCTGGTGTTGGAATTCTTTCCTCAGTTGGTAAACATTCTATGTCAACTGACATATATTTTAATGGAGCGTTTTTTATAATTTCTATTGGTTTTATATCTTCAGCATTTATTGCTTTACATTTAACTGTGGTTGTTCTCATGAACTTTCCTTCAACATTTATCCATCCCATGCCTTTTAAATCATAATCAGCCATGAATCTATATCTAAAAAGAATATCTGCTTCATAAGGTGTTCCAAATTTTTTAACAAAACTTCTCATTTCTGGTGTCAATTTTGGATTAGTACCTATGATTTTTAAAACTTTTACAGGCGGTTGAAATCCTATTGGCAAGAATTTTTCAACGATTTCAATTTTCACATCATATTTCTTTTTTATTTCCTCTATTATTTCTGGATATTTACTTTCATCTGCATGAAGATAAAAATACGGTAAGAATTTATCATAAAAGACACAAACACTTTCTCCTTTAATGTTTTTACAAAAAAGCCTAATTATTGGTTTATTGTTAAGAAGAATGTAATCAGCATCAAGAATTTGAAGTTCCATAGAGAGTTTATTTGTATTTGAAATTTAAAAGTCTTGTGAATGTCAAACATCAGTAACTTCTCTTGTTTTTAAATCGATTACTTTGTTAAAAGAAACTATACTTATCCCTTTATAATTTGTATTAATTTTCTTGTCTGTAAAAACTATATCAGGAGATGGTTCTATTAAAAAATCAGTATTTTCAATATTAACATATCTTTTTTTCAAAACATCTAAAGGGTCAAACCCAAAAATTAATAAAAACACAATGTTGTTTATTTTAAAAATACAAGGATTTGTAATTTCGTATTCCTCATTTTTTATTTTATCTTTAATTTTATCTTTGTAAATCAAATAATCAGCTTTAACATCTTTTTCATTAGATAAAAAAGCCACTTTAATAGATTCTTCACTAAAAACAACAGGCTTTAGAGGAACACCTGGAAATAAAATTTTATCAGCAAACAATATTTTGTTATTAACTTTTCCTGAAACTGCAACAACATCATCTAAATTTATTTTTTCTCCCAATTTTTTTGATAATGACACATGGATTTCTCCTGTTGGATCTTCTAAAGAAATAATAAAACTGCCGTTTTTTTCCTCTATTTCTTTTACTAGACTTATAACACTCACATTTCCAGTAGTACATTTATTTATAGAAACTATATTCGATAATTCAAGTTTTTTTATTAAAATATACAGCAAAAAATTGTA
>JAFCFQ010000056.1 GCA_017608545.1 Candidatus Aenigmatarchaeota archaeon | reverse complement strand
TTCCAAACTTTTTTTGAAAATGCCTGAGTATTGTAAACATATGCTATTAGTTCTGATAAAGGGAGTAGAGTTTTAAAAGGAATAGCATTTTTAGGAACAAAACCCTCTTTTCTATCTGCTAATTCTTCAACTCTATGCTCAACTCCTATAGTCAAAGGCTTTCCACAAACAGGACAAATATTATTGTATTTCATCGACTCTTTGGGATTTAAAGAAACATTACAATTTCTATGACCATCCCAATGATACTTTCCAAAAGATGGATCTACTTCAATAGTATATAAGAATTTTTTTCTATCCTTCTTTTTTATTGCATCTATAATTTCTGAATAAGTTAATTTATTCAATTCAAAAACATTGGCTTCTCTTCCTAATCTATTGGGCCATGGGCTATGACTGTCACTGTTTGAAACTAATGTGAATTTGTCTAAAGAAGACAATCTCCATAACATTGTTGGGTCTGCGCTTAAACCTGTTTCCAAAGCAAACATATTTTTTGTTTGATCTTTAAAACATTCTTCTACTGAATCAAAACCAGACTTACTTCCAAATATTCCATACCATGGAGTCATACAATGTGCTGGTATTATTACTACATCTTTCGATATATTCATAAGAATTTCTACAAGTTCTGCACAGTTCATATCAGTTAAAATTGGTCTACCATCACTTGATAAATTACCATATTTCTTTAAGGCTTCATTTATTTGTTCTACGATTTCAAAATTTTGAGCTAGAATAACGTTATGAATTTTTCTTATTTTACCATCTTGCTCATAAATATTTGAAACTTCTGTTTGAAGCATGAAAAAAATGTTTTTGTCTTTAAATTGATACAAGCCAGTGCTATCAACTTCTGTTAAACTTCTTTTCAATTCGTTTAGCCAATAAGGATGTGTAAAATCTCCTGTGCCAATAAGATTTAACCCTTTCATTTTAGCATATTTTTCTATGTTTTCAATTGTCATTTGTTTAGATGTAGCGCGAGAATATTTTGAATGAATATGCAAATCTGCAAAAATTTTCATTTTGATCACTAAGTGGGCCAGGCAGGATTCGAACCTGCGACCTCTACCTCTTTGCGATCAGTTCGTCAAGGTAGCGTCATAGCCACTAGACCACTGGCCCATCTTATTTTTAATTGAAATAACAAGTATTTAAGAATTATTTTCTTTGTATTAGTTTATCTAAAAGAAATCTTATTTTTTTAATATGCGGGGCCCTCTTAATCACAACTTCAGGTTCGTCTTCTCCACCAATACTCCATAATTTAATTGTGCCAACTTTAATGATTCTATCAAAAAAGTTTTGTTTTAAAGAATAATTTGATACTTTTTCCCAATATATTGAATCTTCCTCAATATTTATTATGCCTTTTTTCTCAATAATTCTGAAATTTGTTATCGCATATTTATCATTTTTTCTTAAAATTTCGGCAATCAGTATTAAAATGACACCACCAAAAATTGAAGAAATTAAAAAATACGTGTTATATTTTCCGATTAAAAAAGAAATTGGTACAATATCAAAGAACGATAAAATTCCAATTACCATTATCAATATTGCAAAAAAATACCAATAAAAGTATGCCCACCTCGTTGGATGAAATATTAAATAAGTTTGTTCAGCCATACTAATTGTTTGTTTTTTTAAATAAAATAATGATGCGCCGACCGGGATTCGAACCCGGATTGTGAGCTATTTCCAATTTAATTGGGAAGCTCAAGTCCTAACCATTAGACTACCGGCGCATAAAAACTAATTGTTAGAATTAAAATTTATTTATAAAATCTTCTTTTCTAATATTTTTTTATCTTTCAAACTAATTATTTCTACGCCAAGTTCATTAAGTTCAATTCTTGCATTATCATCTATAGCTTCATAATCTATAACCAAAACAGAATCGAATTTCTTTTTTCTAGCATCATTTAATAATCTTTCTATATTTAAATATTTCCCAGCAAATCCCCAAGCTTCAGCTATCTTTTCCATTTGCCTTATTCTTATCTCATCTGCTCCCAACGTGAATACAGCCATCATTTTTTATCCCAATATTCCACCAAATGCTTCTGCTGCTTTTTCTTCTTCATCTTCAATTTTTTCTTTTGCTTTATTCAGAAATTTTTCATCGACTTCTTCAACAAATTCATTTATAAGTTCTTTACATTTTTCTATACCTTCTTCTGTTCCATTAATTAAAAAGAAACTTCCATCTTTTTCTATATCTAAAGATTTTGCATCTCTTATTACTATACTTTGTTTAGCTGCTATCTCATCACTTCTCAATTTATCCTCAGCTTTTCCAACATTTTCCTTTTTAACAAATGTTATCCATTGCATTTTTTCACTTTATATCATTTTTATAGCATCTATTTAAATCTTAACTTAAACAATTAAATTTTATGAAAAAAATATTATGGATTTCTGATAGTCCTTTAACATTAATGAGCTACGGAAAAGTAACTCATGAGTTATGTAAAAGAATTGGAAAAGAACTTGAAGTTCATGTTTTATCATTTCTTTACTATGGAAAATCTTTGAAGGGAGAAAATTATTTTATTCATTCTTATGAAGATGTGAAATCTCTTTTTTATGCTATTAATAATATTAAACCAGAATATATAGTTTGGATAGGGGATACAATTATAATGAAAGATATTCTAAAAGTTAACCTAGGAAACATAAAGTTCATACCTTATTCTCCTTGTGATGGTTATCCATTTCTTTATGGTTCACAATCAATTTTTGATAAAGCTTATAAAATACTAGCAACTAGCAAATATACAAAAAAAGTTTTAAAAGAATATGGATATGAATCTATAGTTCTGTATCATGGGGTTGATACAAACATATATAAACCAAAAACTATTGATAAAAAAACTTATGGTATAGAAAATGATAAGTTTGTTTTTTTGCATGTTGGTGTTAATTCTGGAAGAAAAATGATGTGGAGATTAATAAAATGTTTTTATGAATTTTCTAAAGACAAAGATGATGTTATACTTCTTATGAGAACAATTCCAGAAGGGGAATACAATCTGGTTGAATTTACAAAATTTAGATTTCCAGAGTTGTTTGAAAAGAAAAAGCTTTATTTTTCATTATCAAATATGTTTTCTCCAGTTTCTGAAGAATTCATGGCTGGGCTTTACAACATTTGTGATGTTTACATTTCAACATCTTCAGGCGAAGGATTCGGATTACCTTACATAGAATCGATGGCATGCAAAAAACCGATAATAGCCCCTAATCATTCTTCAACAC
>JAFCFQ010000055.1 GCA_017608545.1 Candidatus Aenigmatarchaeota archaeon | reverse complement strand
AAGAACTTGAGCCTCGAGAGGGACTCGAACCCTCGACCTACTGCTTACAAGGCTCGACAGTGATTTTCACTTCAGTCGCTCTACCAACTGAGCTATCGAGGCATACTTCAATTATATATTATTATTTTTTAAATATTTTTCTTATGAAAGTATCTGTTGTTGTTTGTGCTAAAAATGAAGAGAAGTTTATAGAAAATTGTTTAAAATGTTTAAAAAATCAAACAGTAAAACCAGAAATAATAGTAGTAGATGGTCACTCAAAAGATAAAACTTTTTCTATTGCAAAAAAGTATGCTGACAAAGTTGTTAAAGATCATAAAAAGGGGATTGCGGATGCAAGAAACTTAGGTTGGAAAATCGCTAAAGGAGATATAGTAGCTTATTGTGATGCAGACTGTTTACCACAAAAAAATTGGGTTAAAAACATTTTAAAACATATGAATGATAACATTTGTGTTTTTGGTCCCATAATCCCTTATGAAGGTTTGACAAGAGTTAAGATTAGTTTAAAGATTTGGGGAGATTTATTTTTAGAGGCAAGTTCTATTTTTAAATATCCCTGTATATGTGCTGCCAATGTAGCTTTTAAAAGAAGCATTTTAAAAAAATATCCATTTAGATATAACATGCTTGAAGATTTTGATTTAGGAAACAGAATAAGAAAAGTTGGAAAAGTTAAATTTTATAGGGATCTTTATATGCCAATTTCTTCTAGAAGATTTAAAAAAGGCTTTCATAGAATAGCTTTCAAATACTATCTTCTCAATTACTTTAGATTAAAACTTGGAAAGAAAATGAAATCTTATTTATAAGTGCCGAAGGAGGGATTTGAACCCTCGACCTCCGGATTTCATATCATCTTAAATCAAATCTCATAAATTTTATGAGACCGGCGCTCCAACCAAGCTGAGCTACTTCGGCAATTCTTATAATATTATTTTAAGAAATTTATTAAAATATATAAACTCCAAAAACTATTCCCAAAACCAATGAACCGAGAGCAACTAATATTACTCCAACAAAAGTTATAAACCAATTTAAATTCCACCATTCTAAAGGAGTATAATTTTTCATGAATGGAACATAAACCTTTCCTTTTTCTCCTTTAATCTTTCCTTTTATCTTTTCTTGATGAAGTTGTCCAGAAACAACAGCAAATGCGAAATCAGCACCCCAGAAACCTAACACAACTAAAGTAGAACCAATAACTATACTTAAAACAGATAATAAAAGTTGTAATTCTATATTTAATGTAAATGCAAAAATTGTGTAAAGAAAAATAATAATTATTACTGACATCATGCAGTAGTTAAATTCTTTTTGAAATTTCATAATAAAATATTAATTTTTTTATTTTAAAAAGTGGGCCCGGAGGGATTTGAACCCTCGACTTCCAGGTTTGAAGAGTTTTTTCTTCCTGTCATCACGCAGATGCGCTATACATGCTTTTATCTGGTAGTGGCGATAAAAGCCTGGCACTCTTGGCTAACCTGCTAAACGCAGATTTAACTACCAGCTGAGTTACGGGCCCGACGCCTCGGCTGGGACTCGAACCCAGATCACGAGCTCGACAGGCTCGTATACTCGCCATTATACTACCGAGGCATATCTATTCTTTTATTAAAATCAATATTTAAATACTTTAGAAATTATTTTTTTCTCTTTTTTGGTTTAAGTTCTTGACCTTTCTCTATTGGTATCAAATCTCTTTCAATAGCCTTCCAATCGATATACTCCGGTATTCTCTTTTTCAGTTTTTTAATAACTGATTTCACAAGTTTTTCATTTTTCATAAAGATCTTTTAAAATTAGTGGTTGCCAGCGTCCTGGGCTTCCCATCTTTTCGATAGTATAACCCAGATCGATGAGACGATTCACTACCGTGTTCGAAAAGGGAACGGGTCTTACCGTCTCTCTTTGGCCGGCAACCATTCATAAGTTGATTTTTAAATATATTTAAAGGTTTCATTTTAAAGAATACCAATTTCTTATAATATTTTTCGCTTTTTCATTGCTTTTAAAACTAAATTCCAGATCAGACCAACCCAAAAAACAATAACCATCAATTTTTCCCCATGTTTCATTCAAAATCGTTCTAAAAATTTCCGCTTGTACATTTTCATCGACTCTTGATTTTTCGGCACCTAACTCTCCAAAAATAAAACCTTTAAGATTATATTTATGTTTTATACTATTTCCTTTTGTTATTGCTACACTCAAATAATTTCTAAGTTCATCATACCTTGAATCACTCCAGATAATATCAAAAGCTAAATAATCATAATTACTTATGTTTTCAATTTTTTCTGGTCCAACATCAGCTAATTTTAAAACTAAATTTCCAGAAAATAAAGGTCTTAAGTCTTGAGATTCATTAATCCATTTATTAACCAACTCTTTATCCGAAAAAACAAAATTAGGTTCGTTTAGCGGAGAATAAAATTCTACATCTTCTTTTTCAGCAATTTCAGCCCAATGAGATGCAATGTCATAAATATCATTTATCCATTTTGGATCAGATAAAGGGGAAAAACTTGGTCCAATAATATTTATTTCAAGAAAAACTGCCCAACCTTCATTATGAGCTTTTCTTATTAATTCTTTGTAAAAATTTTCAGATTCGATTAGTCTTAAATTATCTAATGCTTTATCGTATAAAGGACAAATTCTTATAGCATTTATACGCAATGAGTCAAGTTCTTTTATTTCTTCATCACTCAAAACATACATACAGTTTTCGCTCGAAACCATTTTCAAAAAAGTAATATTTTGTCTCTTATATTGTTTTATATTTTCTTAGTCAGATAATTGAAATTTTAAAAACAGAAAACTGAAAATTATCAAAATTAAAATCAAAGAAAAAATTAACAACTTGTTCATATATTTTAGTTGAATTAACTCTTTAATAATCTTTCTCATTCCAAAGTATTTATTTTTTAAGTGAGTTTTTAACAATTATTAATATGCTAGAAAAAGGGAAATTGAAAATTTGGCAATGGCTTTTCTTATTTTTAATAGGATTCTTATTTCCACTTTATAATATTTTAATAAATAATTTTCTATTTAGTTTGAAAATTCAATTAACTTATTACATATTTTCAGTTATGTTAACAACAGTAATTTTTTCTTTTATTCTTTTTCTTGTTTTTAATTTTTTCAGAAGGAAAACAGGATTTGAAAAAAGAATAGACACTGCTTTCATGCTTTATGTATTATGCGTTAGTTTTGGGAGTTTTTTTAATGATTTAACAGGAATAGGTTTGTTTGTAATACCGTTTTTAATAGCTTATTTTCTGGAAATAAAAAA
>JAFCFQ010000004.1 GCA_017608545.1 Candidatus Aenigmatarchaeota archaeon | reverse complement strand
AGAAGATGTGGTTCTCATTCTTTTCACATTAAAAAGAGAAAGTGTAGCAAATGTGGATATCCTTCTAAAAAATTAAGAAAATTTAATTGGGCTTGGAAACATCCCTTAAAAAAGTACAGAAAAAAGTAAATTTATTCTTTTTCTCAATTAGATTTGGGTCCATTGCATGATTTATTTTATATGTGAAAAAGTATAAAATATTTGTATGGAAAGATTCACCACAAAAATTATCATTGAAAAAGGTTTTCAGAAAAAAATGTTTTCAGAAATTATCTCAAAAGAAAAATTAAGTCAGAGAAAATTAGCCAAAATGTTAAAAGTTAGTAGAAGTGGTTTAAGACACTGGATGAATGAAGAAAGAAAATTACCACAACTTATATTCGAAAGAATATTGAAATTGTTCCCATGGACTATAACCTATAAAAATTACTTCCGTGGTATACTACCAAGAAATTGGGTTCAAATCAAAGGTGGAAAAATTAGAAGCAAAATGAAAATTAATCTCACAAAAGAAGATAGAATAAAAGGGTTTAAAAAAGCTAAAATAAAGATGCATCGAAGAAAAGTAATTGGGCCAAACGGCGAATTAATGTATAATAATAATGAAAAGAAAATCGCTGAAGAACTTGTACGAAATAAAATTCGATATGAATATGAACCTATAATTTCTCTCGGAAAAAATTATGCTGTTCCAGATTTTGTTGTAGGTAACATAATTATTGAGAGATGTGGTTTTGGTAATTGGAAACCTTATTGGTCAAATTTTAAAAGAAAGGTCAAAAGATTACAAAAATATAAGAAAAAATATAAAATTGTCGTTTTAGTCCCGTCAAATTACTTTAAAATAGTTGTTAAGAAGTTATGTAATACTAAAAACATAACTATTTTTAAAGAAGAAAATTTAGAATTACTTTTAGATTTCATAAGGGCCCATGGGCCCATAACAACGTTAAGTTGTGGGCATAGCTCAGTTGGTAGAGCGATCGGCTCTTAACCGATAGAAAAGACCGGTAAAGGTCCAGGGTTCGAATCCCTGTGGGCCCACTTACTATCGAATTTTTTTATTAAGTTTTAATATTGGTTTGTTTCCTACATAATGTGTAGCATGTAAAGCAAAACGAATTTTTTCTTTTATAGGAGCTCCTTCAAGATATTCTCTAAAAACATCTTTATCGGATCTTTCTTCAATCATAAGCTCTGCTTTTAACCCATCAATAAGAAAACGGTAAACACCTATTGAAGTTAGAGAGGCTAAAGCAACATAAACAGCAAAAGCAGTCTCACTCATATTAATCTGAAAATATTTAGAATAAGTATTTAATATTTTCATGTCTAAGGAATTGAACTATGAAGTTATTCTTTAACCAAAAAACTTTTAAGCAAAACATTCCATAATAAACTTATGAAAAGATTAGCAATAGTGATTTTGAATTTGATCTTAATTATGGTAGGTTTTATAACAATTTACTTCAATCCATCAAGCGCTTTAGCAATAACATTAGGTATGTTGTTAATAGCAATTTCAATAATTGGTTTTGCAATTTTAATTTATTTTCCTCCAACACAACCAGAATATGTTAAGTTAAAAGTTATAGAAGAGACTCCAAAAATACAAAAAACTTCTTTAAAAGTCAGAAAAGCTAAAAGAAAGGCTAAAAAGAGGAAAAAAACTAAGAAAAAAACTAAAAGAAGGAAAAAAAGATAAAATTTCGACAAACAGTAAAGTTTATAAATGGTAGAGAACAATATAGAAATTACGTTTTGGGGTTTTTTACTCTCAAATAGGAGTATATGGTGATGAGTTGGCAGAAGAATTCAATATTCTGAAACATGAACTCGTACCTGAGCATATTATCCTTAATGAAAAAGAAAAAAAAGAACTTTTAGAAAAATATAAAATAAAACCTAAAAATCTTCCTAAAATTTTAACAAATGATCCTGTTGTTAAAGCGTTGAATGCCAAAGAAGGAGATATTTTAAAAATCATTAGAAAGTCAAAAACAGCAGGAACTTCAATATATTATAGAGTTGTTGTTAAAAAGTGATTTTATGAATGAAATTTTAAAAGCTTTTAAAAATGATGTTGGTTTTGTTAGGTTTCAAATAGATAGTTATAACGATTTCATAGATAACAGACTACAAAAAATAATAGATGAAATTGGAGAAATAAAACCAGAAGTTCCAGAAATAGGAGAACTCGTAATAAAATTTGGAAAAATTTCCATTGGAAAACCTTGTGTGAAAGAAGCAGAAGGTGCTGTTAGAGAAATATTACCAATGGAAGCAAGAATAAGAGATTTTTCTTACACAGTTCCTGTTTATGTTGAAATAACACCGGTTGTAAATAAAGTTGAGCAAGAGCCTGTAAATGTTTTACTTGCAGAAATGCCTGTAATGTTAAAATCAAAAATCTGTCCTTTGAGCAAAATGACAAGAGAAGAATTGGAAGAAGTTGGAGAAGATCCTGATGATCCTGGTGGATATTTTATAATAAATGGTACTGAAAGAGTTCTAGTTTTAATGGAAGAAATAGCACCAAACAGAATGATTTTAGAAAAACAAAATATAGGAAATTATACAGAATTAATAAGGATAAATTCTGAAAGAAATGGTTTTGTTCAAAGACATACAATAGAAAGAAAAAACGATGGTACAATATACATTTCATTTGCAAACATTCGCAGATTACCAATAGTTGTTTTGTTAAAGCTTCTTGGATTAGAAAAAGATAAAGATATAATTGAAGGTTTAAAAGATGAAGAAGTAATAAATGATTTTTATGTTAATCTTTATGAAACTGATGTTCAAACAGAAAGAGATGCTTTAGAATTCATTGGAAAGCATCTTAAAATAGTTCAAAAAGAATACAGAAAAGAAAGAGTTGAACAAATTGTCAACAAATATCTTCTTCCTCATTTAGGCCAAGAACCAAAAAATAGAAAGGAAAAAGCAAATTACTTGTTAAAAGCGATAAATAAAATAATAAAATTAGCATTGGGAAAAATACCTGAAGATGATTTAGATCATTATGGAAATAAAAGGATAAGATTGGCAGGAGATTTGTTAGAATTATTATTTAGATCTATTCTTGTTGGAAGATGGGGACTAATTGCTAGAATAAAATACAATTATCAGAAAATGGCAAAAAGAGGAAAATTACCTCCTGTTCAAACAATTGTTGAAGCAAATGTTGTAACAAATCAATTAGCATCTGCAATGGCAACAGGAGCATGGATTGGTGGAAGAACAGGAGTTTCTCAAAGATTAGAAAGGAAAAATTATATCGATTCTTTATCTCATATGAGACTAGTGTTATCACCGTTGACATCAACTCAAGAACATTTTGAAGCAAGAGAATTGCACCCAACACATTGGCAAAGGTTTTGTCCTTCAGAAACGCCAGAAGGTCCAACGATTGGTTTGAGAAAACATTTAGCCTTGTTTGCAGAAATAACAGATGGTTTAACTCCTAATGAAATGAAAAGATTAATGAATAATATAAAACTTGATAAAAATGGTGTTGATGTTTATTTAGATGGTGTTCCGATTGGATATACAACTGATCCAAAAAAATTTATTGATGAATTGAGAAAAAAGAGAAGGGAAGGGAAAATATCAAGAGAAGTTAATTTTAGTTTTCTACCTGATTTGAATGAAGTGAGAATTAACACAGACGCTGGAAGAGTTAGGAGACCTTTAATAATTTTAGAAAATGGTGAACCAAAACTTACAGAAGACCATCTAAAAAAATTAGCTAATAATGAAATTGGTTGGTATGATTTAATAAAAATGAATTGCATTGAATATTTAGATACTGAAGAAGAAGATAATTCTTTAGTTGCTTTAAGTGAAAAAGATATAACACCTTCTCATACTCATTTAGAATTAACATCACTAGGAATATTCGGAATACCTGCAAGTCTACTTCCTTTTGCAGAACATAACAGAGGAGATAGAGTAAACCTTGGAGCCAAAATGGTTTGTCAATCCATAGGTTTATATCAACCAAATTTCTTTTTGAGAAGTGATACAAAGTCAAATGTTTTAGTTTATCCCCAAGTTCCTTTGGTTAAAACAGAAACAGACGACATTGTTGATATTGACAAACATCCGGCTGGTCAAAATGTTGTTGTTGCAATTGCATGTCATAAAGGATACAATATGTTTGATGGTGTTGTTTTTAACAAAGCATCTATAGAAAGAGGTTTGTTTAGATCAATCTTTTATAGAGTATATTCTGCTGAAGAAAAGAGATATTGGGGAGGTCAAGAAGATAAAATTGGAGTCCCAGATAAAGATGTTAGAGGATATAGAAGCGAAGAAGAATATGCAAATTTAGCAGAAGATGGAATATTACCACCAGAAACACCTGTTGAAAGCGATTCTGTTTTGATAGGAAGAACATCGCCGTTGAGATTTTTATCAGCTAATGAACTAATGTCTGGAATTGCTAATATGAGAGAAAGTTCGGTATGTTTAAGACATGGAGAAAAAGGTGTTGTTGATAGAGTTTTCTTAACAGAAACTTCTAATGGAAATAAACTTGTCAAAGTCTCTATTAGAGATTTGAGAATTCCTGAATTAGGAGATAAATTTGCTTCAAGACATGGTCAAAAATCTGTTATTGGTTTAATAGCCTCGCAAGAAAATTTGCCTTTCTCAGCTTCAGGGATGATTCCAGATGTTATATTAAATCCACACTCCATACCATCTAGACAAACAATAGGACAGCTTTTAGAAATATTAACAGCTAAAACTGCTGCTTTAAAAGGTGAAAAAATTGATGCTTCTCCATTTACTGGTGTTAAAGAGAATGATATAAGAAAAGTTTTACATGAATTAGGATTCAGAAGCGATGGAAAAGAAGTTTTTTATAATGGAATAACTGGAGAAAAATTTGAATTTGAAATATTCACTGGAATTCTTTATTATCAAAAATTAGATCATATGGTTGCAAATAAAATTCAAGCAAGATCAAGGGGTCCTGTCACTTTGCTAACAAGGCAACCAACGGAAGGAAAAGCAAAAGAAGGTGGATTGAGATTAGGAGAAATGGAAAAGGATTGTCTAATTGCTCATGGTGCAGTATTAACATTAAAAGAAAGGTTTGATTCTGACAAAGTTACTGTCCCATTCTGCAAAAAATGTGGTATAACTGCAATTTGGGATAGAAAGCTTGAAAAATATATTTGTCCTGTTTGTAAGGAAAGTGATGTTAGCGAAGTTGAAATGTCTTACGCATTCAAACTTTTACTAGATGAATTAAAAACAATGATGATATATCCTAAAATCAAAATTATTGGAAGGCTAATAAATTCCATAGAGTTCTATCTTTTATCTCCTCAATTAGTAAAGAAAATGGCATCAACAGAAATCACAAAACCAGAATTATATGATAATGATGGATTTCCTTTAGAAGGAGGTGTAATGGATCCAAAACTCGGAGTCATAGATCCAGGACTAAGATGTAGAACTTGTGGAAAAGGTATGGGATCTTGTTTTGGACATTTTGGTTATTTAGAACTAACAAAACCTGTTGTTCATGTTTTGTATTCAAAATTAATTTATAAAATATTAAAAATGACTTGCAGAAGTTGTGGAAGAGTCATATCATCATCACCAACAACTACAATAAAAAAATGTCCTCATTGTGGAGAAGAACAAAGACAAATAAAATTTGAAAAACCATATACATTCTTTGAAATAGGAGAAAAAGGAGAAGTAAGAGAATTAAATCCTTTAGAAATAAGAGAAAGGTTTGAAAAAATACCTGATGAAGATTTAGAATTGTTAAAAATAAAAGGAGGGAGACCGGAATGGTTAATAATTACATTGTTACCAATTCCCCCAGTTACAATGAGGCCATCGATAACATTAGAGACAGGAGAAAGAAGTGAAGACGATTTAACACATAAACTCGTTGATATAATAAGAATAAATCAAAGATTGAGAGAAAATATAGAAATCGGTGCTCCTGAGTTCATAATAAGCGATTTATGGGAACTTTTACAGTATCATGTTGCAACTTTCTTTGACAATAGCTTGTCTGGAATTCCAGCAGCAAGGCACAGGTCTGGAAGACCATTAAAAACACTAGCAGATAGGTTAAAATCAAAAGAAGGTAGATTCAGACATAATTTGACAGGAAAAAGAGTTAACTTTTCTGCAAGAACTGTTATTTCTCCTGATCCTTGTATAAGTATAAATGAAGTAGGTGTTCCAAAAGTTATTGCAAAAGAATTAACAATACCTGTCACTGTTACAAAAAACAATATAGATTACATTAAAGAATTGATATTAAGGTCTCCTGCATGGCCTTCTGTCAATTACATAGTAAGACCTGACGGGAAGAGGAAAAAAGTAACAGAAGAAACAAAAGAGGAAATAGCAAAAGAAATAGTTTCTGGTTATATTGTTGAAAGACATTTGCAAAACGGTGATATCGTACTATTCAACAGACAACCTTCTCTTCACAGAATGTCTATAATGGCTCATAGAGTTAGAGTTACACCATGGAGAACATTTACATTAAACCTTTGTACATGTCCACCTTATAATGCAGATTTTGATGGAGATGAAATGAACCTACATGTACCTCAAACAGAAGAAGCAAGAGCAGAAGCAGAATTGTTAATGGAAGCACAAAAACACATAAGATCTCCAAGATTTGGTGGACCAATTATAGGTTGTAAAGAAGATCATTTATCAGGCTGTTATGCACTTACTCATAAAAACACAAGTTTGAGAAGAGAAGATGCGTTTAAATTATTAGCTGATGTAGGAATTTTTGTAAATCTACCTAAGAAAAAAACGTTTACTGGAAAAGAAATTTTTAGCTATCTCTTACCAAAAGGTTTATACATAGAATTTAAAGCAAAAGTTTCTGATAAAGAAGAAGGATTTGTTGTTATAAAAAATGGACAACTTAAAAATGGTATAATAGACTCGAAAGCAATAAGTTCTGAACACGGAAAACTGATTGATGTAATAGAAAAAGAATTTGGAACTGAAACAGCACATGAATTTATAGATAAAGTTTCTTCTATTGGAATCAAATATCTGGATAAAATAGGTTTCACAATTGGTTTAGATGAACTAGATTTAGAAGAAGATACTAAAGCAAAAATAAAACAAGTACTAAATTCAGCTGAAAAAGAAGTTGAAAGGTTAATTGATCTTTACAAGGAAGGAAAAATAGAACTCTTGCCTGGAAGTGATATGAGAGAAAGTTTAGAAGCTCATATATTAAGAGCATTATCAAAATCAACAGAAAAAGCAGAAAAAATAATAAGAGAAAATATAAAAGAAAGTTGTGCAACAATTATGGTGAAATCTGGAGCAAGAGCATCTATGACTCATTTAACACAGTTAGCTGCAAGTTTAGGACAATCAAGAATATTAGGTGAGAGAATAAATAGAGGATACAGGAATAGAACATTGCCTCATTTTACCATTGGTGATCTTTCTCCAGCAGCACATGGATTTTCAAGAAGTAGTTTTAAATCTGGTTTGAATCCATTTGAATTTTTCTTTGATGCTGTATCTGGTAGAGAATCTTTGATGGATAAATCTTTAAGGACAAGACATAGCGGTTATTTAGAAAGAAGATTAATGAATGCATTACAAGATTTGAAAGTTGATTATAATTATACTGTAAAAGATAACAGAGGTATAATAATTCAATTTACTCCAGGAGAAGATAACATAGATCCATCTAAATCGGATTGGGGATTTTTAGATGTGAGATCAATAGTACAATCTGTGATTAGGTGAAAAAATGAAATTAAAAGAATTGGAAAATGTTTTGCCTCAAAAAATTATAGAAGATATTAAAAATGTTTTTAAAGAATTTAAATTAACAGAAGCTCAAAAGAAAAGAGCAATAGAAAGAATCATTAATGCTTATAAAAATAGTTGTTATGAGCCTGGAGAAGCAATTGGTGTAGTAGCTGCCCAAAGCATATCTGAACCAGCTACTCAAATGACGATGCGTACATATCATTTAGCAGGAGCTTCTGAAATTAAAGTAACGTTAGGTTTACCTAGATTAATAGAGATATTCGATGCAAGAAGGACACCAAAAACTCCAATGATGACAATATATTTAAAGAAAAATTATAACACGATGGAAAAAGCTTATAAAGTTGCATCAGAAATTCAAGAAACAAAATTAGATGATATAGCAATAGAACCTGCTGTCGATATACTAAACATGAGAATTGAAATTCCTTTAGACTTCAATGAAATGAAAGAAAGAAAAATAAAAATTAATAAAGTTATTGAAATTTTAAAAGAAACATACAAGGATTTGAAAATAAAATCTACAAAAGAAAAGATCTTAATAAAACCAAAAGAAGAAATAACAATAAAACAATTGCAAAAACTAAAAACAAAAGTTCTAAAAACTCACATAAAAGGTGTTAAAGGTGTTTCAGAAGTTAGAGTTCTTAAAAAAGAAAATGAATGGATAATAAATACTCTTGGAAGTAATCTTCCTAAAGTTTTAAATATTCCTGGTGTTGATGCAAAAAGAGCAATTTCAAATAATATACATGAAGTTTACAAAGCATTTGGTATTGAAGCAGCAAGACAAGCTATAATCGATTACGCTGTAAATACAATGAAAGAAGGAGGTTTAGATGTTGACATAAGACATATAATGCTTGTTGCTGATGTTATGACAGCCGATGGTAAAATAAAGGCTATAGGAAGATACGGTGTTGCTGGTTCAAAAGGTTCTGTTTTAGCAAGAGCAAACTTTGAAGAAACTATAAAACACTTAACTAGAGCAGCCATAAATGCAGAAGTAGATCCTCTTGATTCCATAATAGAAAATGTTATAATAAATCAAGTTGTTCCCGTTGGAACCGGAATGTTTAAACTAGTTTTCAAACCTAAAAAATAATTTAAGCAAGGTTTTCTAAAGTTTAAATATGAAAATTAATACTAATGAATGGAATGATTTTGAAGAAAAATTAAACAAGCTTTCAAATAAAAAATTAAATGATTTAATTAAAATTTTAAATATAAAATTAATTTCTTTTGGTGCAAATTATCCAACGCTAATAAATGAAGATGTTGAAAAAAATGATAAAATATTTAGAATTTTATCTAGTACTTCAAAGGAAGAATTAAAAAAAGCACTAGAAAGTATAGTCTAAATTTACGATAAGTTTAAAAAAGTTAAAAGTAAAAAATGATTTTATGATAGATTTAAGAAATATATTAAAAGAAGAAAAAGTTATTTTAGGAAGCAAAAGAGCCATAAAATATTTAAAATTAGGAAAGGTAAAAATGGTTATAATAGCTAATAATTGTCCTGAAAATATTAAAAAAGATTTAGAACATTATACGAAGTTAACTGGAATAAAATTAGAAAACTTTGATGGTACTGCAAAACAACTTGGTATAGTTTGTGGAAAGCCATTCTCAATAGCTACTTTAGCAGTTCTAAGTGAAGAAAATGAGAGACTTTGATAATGATACAATAAGGGTAATAACAGCATTTGAAAATATAACTGGAACAGAAGTTAGAGATTGCATTCGTTCTGAAACTATATATTTTCTTGTAAATCCTGGAAAAATTGCGATGACTATAGGTAAAAATGGACGCAACATAAAAACTGCAGAAAAAATGCTTGAAAAACCAATAAAAGTTTTTGAATGGTCTAAAAATAGTAAAGAGTTTATAAAAAATATGATTTCCAAAGCAAAAAAAATTGAAATAAAAAATGGAAAAGCAATAGTAACTGTAAGCCAAGAAGATAGAGGTGCTGTAATAGGAAGAAACGGAAATAATATAAAAGCTATAAGAAAACTTTTAGCAAGAAATAGTAACATAAAAGAATTGAAAATTTATCCTTAATTATTAAATTTAATCTTCTAGAGGGTAAATCACTTAATGATATACAGAAAAGAATAATTTAAGCGGTAAACTTAAAATCTAATAAATGCTCCAAAAAAAGCATATATTATAACAAATAATAAAACAAAAGTTATTGCCATTGTTATTTGATTTGATTTTTTCTTAAAATATCTCTCACTTATAGCTTTAACAATTAGACCCCCGTCTAGAGGATATAAAGGAAGTATGTTAAAAATTCCAACTAAAATATTAAGAGATGCTATCATTCCTAAGAGAGGAAATAGAATTAAGAAAAGACTAACGTTTTTTGTATTGACTTTTGAACCAATTCCAATATAAGGAAAATTTTCTATTTTAGGGTGTTCTCCTAGTTTTAAATCATAATATTTTCCATCAATTTTTAATTTGACAACATCTCCTGGTTTATATGCTTCAAGTCTTTTAGCTAAAATTAAATGTGACATGAAAATTGTGATATCTTCTGTATTTGATTTTGGTATCATTAAAACTAAAAAGGAATAATCGTTAAACCCCATTTTCATTTCTTTTCCATCTATGCTTTCTAAAATCATTCCTGATTTTAAACCTAATTCACCTGCAGGTGATGTTTCATTTACACTTGTTATTAATATTCCATTAACATTAGGAGCCCAGATCAAACTTTGAACTAAAAATATTACTAACAAACCTATAACAATGTTGATAAAACTTCCAGCAGAAAAAATTCTTAATTTCGTCATTAATTTTGATTTCTCAAGTTGTTTCTCATCGGGCTCAACAAATGCCCCAGGAAAAATTGCCAATAGTAATAAACCTACGTCTTTTAATTTTATTTTTTCAGCTCTTGCTATAATACCGTGAAAAGCTTCATGAGGAATTAAAATTGTTGCAACAACTATTATCCAAAACCAAAATGGTATTCCAATAAAACCTGGACCAACAACCATTTGTTCAGAGGGAACTGGAAGGGCAATGGATAATGCTGGCTGAGTTATAATGCCTTTGTAAACTAAATAAGCAACATTAAACATTGTATAAGTTCCATATGCCATAAAGAAAAGACAAACTATAAAAGCAATAGTTCCAACAATTTTCCAGAATAAAATTGATTTTTTGGCTATTTTATCCAAAATGTTTCTAAATTTTTTCGTTCTTCTCATAAATAAAATGTACTTGAAATCTATGTTTTTTCTGTCTCTATATATTAAAATCCCTAATATCAAAAAAAACAGTATCACAGACAATAAATAAAGGTCTATCATAAGGTTTTTTTATATTATTTAGTATAAATATTTTAATTAAAGTCATAAAGTGATAAAATGATGGAAAAAGCAATTAAAGAATTGGAAGAAATAAGGAAAATGGGATTTGAACCTTACCCATATAAATTTGATAGAACTCATTACATAAAAGAAGTTATAGAAAAATATTCTGATATAAAATCTGGAGAAAAAATAGAAAACATTAAAATTGCAGTGGCTGGAAGAATAAGGTCTAAAAGACACCATGGAAAATTAAGTTTTGCTCATATAGAAGATTCTTCTGGAAAAATTCAGGTATTCATTAGTGCAGAAAATGTTTCTGAAAAAGAATACAAATTATTTTCTAAATTGAATATTGGAGATATAATTGGAGTTGAGGGGGGAATTATAAAGACAATAAAAGGAGAACTTAGCATTTTGGTTAAAAAATTAACTTTACTGGCAAAAGCTCTTAGAACTTTACCTTCTCAATGGTATGGGTTAAAAGATGTTGAAATCAGGTATAGACAAAGATACTTAGATTTAATAATGAATCCTCAAGTTAGGAAGACTTTTATATTAAGAACAAAAATTATTGATGCTATAAGAGAATTTCTCAATCAAAGAGGATTTTTAGAAGTTGAAACGCCTGTACTCCAACCAATTTATGGTGGAGCAGCAGCAAAACCATTTAAAACTTTTTTAAATGAATTAAAAATGGATGTTTATCTTAGAACATCAGATGAATTATATTTGAAAAGATTAATTGTTGGAGGATTCGATGGTGTTTATGAATTTGCAAAGGATTTTAGAAACGAGGCAATAGATGTAAGGCACAACCCAGAATTTACACAATTAGAAATTTACAAAACTTACATAGACTATTATGGTGTTATGGATTTGTTTGAAGAATTAATTAAATATGTAGCAAAAAAAGTTTTTGGGACAACCCAAATAGAATATCAAGGCCATAAAGTAGATTTAGCTAAATGGGAAAGAATTACAGTAATAGATGCGATTAAAAAATATCTTGGAGAAGATGTTAGTAAAATGAATTTGGAAGAACTAAAAAAAGTTGCAAAAAAACATAATATAGAAATTTCTGATAATATGAAGAAAGGAGAAATAATAAATGAGTTATTTGAAAGTATTAATAAAAAAATAATCAATCCTACAATAGTAATGGATTATCCAAAAGAAACAACACCATTATGTAAATTAAAAAGAGGAAATCCAGAACTTGTTGAAAGATTTGAACCATTCGTATGTGGATTAGAACTTGGAAATGCATATTCTGAATTAAATGACCCTATATTGCAGAGAAAATTGTTGGAAGAACAAGTAAAAATGAGAAAAAAGGTAGAAGAACCTTGGACAGAAGCTTTAGATGAAGATTTCATTAGAGCATTGGAATATGGGATGCCACCTTTAGGAGGAATTGGTATTGGTATAGATAGGTTAGTCATGTTGCTTACAAACTCAAAATCTATAAGAGATGTTATATTATTTCCTTTTATGAGACCTGAAAAGAAAAATTAATAACCAAATCTTCTTTGTCTTCTGCTGTATTCTTTAATACATTTTATTAGATCTTTTTTTGTAAAGTCTGGCCATAGTTTTTTCAAAACTATTAATTCTGCATATGTTGTTTGCCAAGGTAAGAAATTAGACAACCTATTTTCTCCTCCAGTTCGAATAACTAAATCAACTTCATCTTTTATAAGCAAATTTTTTTCTATTTCTTTTCTTGTTATAGTTACTATCCCTTTTTCCATGGCTTTTCTTGCTATTTTTTTAACAGCTTGAGTTAGCTCAAATTTTCCTCCGTATGCAACCAACAAATTAAAAACTCTTTTGTTATATTTTTCTGTTTTTTTCATTATTCTTCCCATTACTCTACGAAGCCCTAAAGGCAATTTACTTAAGTTTCCTATGAATTTCATTTTTATTTCATATTTTTCTAGAAAGGATTTTTTTTCAGTTTCAAGTTTTTCTAATTCTTTTTGAAAAAGTTTAAATAGCTCTTTTACTTCTCTTTCTGGTCTATTTAGATTTTCTGTTGATAAAACATAAGCAGAAACTTGAGGTATTTTTAATTCTGTGCACCACTCTAAAAATTTTTCAAATTTTTCAGCTCCATAATAATGTCCTTCCCATGGTTTTAAGTTGTGTTTAAGTGCCCATCTACGATTTCCATCTAGAATGATACCTAGATGCCTTGGAATAATCATGCCTTTCATGAAAATACTATTATATTTTTATAATTTAAATAAATGAGGTTAGTAAGTTTTACAAAAAAATAACTGTTGAAGTATCATTCTTCCTCTGCTTAAATATTCTACTTTATTTTTTCTGAACTCTTTATTGTAAATACTTATCCGAACTTAAAAAACTATTTGAGAATTTTATAATTAAGATATATTCCTTTTCATTATATAATCTAAGGATTTTGGAAAATTATGTTGGCCAACAATTCCAGATTTTATGACTAAATCAAGTTCATCATATCCATTTAAAGGCTTTCCTCTTAATATCATCATTAGTTGCCTTTTGAGAGTTTTTATAATTTAATCCATTTCTATCCATTCTTTTTACTATTCCTAACTCTTCTGCTTTCTCTATCATTTCTTCGACTACATATTCCACCTTCTTTTCCATTTCTTGAAGTTTTTTTGATATTTCTTCATCTGAAACCATTTAATCATTACAAAGATAATAAAAAACGAATCTTTAAATCCTTATTGCTACTCTCAGTAAAAACGGGTAGGATTTGAACCCACTGAAGAAGACAACTACGGTTTTCTTCCTTAACCATCTTTCCCTTTTTTGTTTCATTTAACTTCATTTATATTAAGTTAATAGCTTCTTCTATTATTTTTTTATGAATTTTTTTAGTTTCTAATTTAGATAAAAATTCATCTACACTCTTTATAGCATCTATACAATCTTTTCTACTAGGATTAAAACCTTGATGTATAGAAGGGTTTCTTAAATCTGGTATTTTTTTCAAGATTTGCTTAGAGTAACGTGGTAAAATTTTTTTCTTAACGAAAAATTTTAAAATAGCTCTTATGTGAATGTTAGGAATTGTTGCAGGTATTTCTAATTTTTCTTTAATAGCAAGTTCTAATGCCGTGGTTAAATTACTAAAAACAGCAGGTTTATCATCTATTCCAAAAGATTTTTCAGCCATTTTATATTTTTCTCTAGCACTTAAAAACAGTTTACCTTCGGATTTAAGAGTTTCTGTTTCTTCATATAATTTAATAAGGTCTTTAGTGTAAGAAAGTGTAGTTTTTAAAAATTTTTCTAGTAGATATGTTTCACTATACCTATCTAAATGGTTTAAAGAATTAATAAAAAATGTTTCATCATCAGGCATACACTTCCTAGCCATTTCTAAAATATCTTTAAATAAAAAATAAACAGATGGGTTTTTATAATAATTTCCATCTAGTGAATATACAGTTTTTTCTGTTTTTAGTCTATTTTCAAAAATTTTGATTAATTTTTTTAATCTTTCTATATCAGCCATAAAAATTTCTTAAAGTTTAATGTTTTTAAAGTTAATCTTTACAAATCTTTCTCACTCCAATAACACACCCAAAGCTTACTTCTAATAACCTCGCTTCTAGAAATCTGTTTCTCATTAGCTTCTTTATCTAAGAATTCTTCACAATAGGTATGAGTTTCATATTATCACCAAAAAGATTAACAACATTAAGAATAGAAGCACTAAACCAATAATCAGATTTATTTTCCAATTTGGTTTAATTTTCCTTCTTTCCTTTTTTATTTTTATAATATCAAACGAAGAAAAAAACTCAATGCCAAATTTTATTATAAGAAAACCGAAAAAAGAAACTGCAAAAAAGAATCCTATTACAATTTGAATTATTTCATAACCTTGTAAGTATCCATGAATTAATAGTATCTGAATAATGATAAACAAAATAAGTAAAATTATCCAAATAAAGAGTAGTAGTTTTCCTAACTTCTTTCTTTCCATACTAAAAATATAGAAAAATCAGGATTTAAGGATTATTTTTTATAAATTATGTTAGAAATTTATCAAAGAAAAATTTATTTGATAGTTAGGAATTTCAATTAAAATCTGATTGATATTTCTTTTTTGGTTTTAAAAATTATTCTTCTTTTTGGTTTCCTTTTTATTTTAATGTATGACATATGTTATCTATTATGATGTTAAATTTAAATAATTATGAATTAGTTGGTCATCAAAATCAGAATTTAAGACTGATCATTAATTTCTATTCAAATTGTTTTGGTTTAATTAACTAAATAAAGCCAATTCGCTTCGGAATTTGATGCGGAGGGCAGGATTTGAACCTGCGAAGGGACTAACCCACAGGAGCCTCAGTCCTGCGCCTTAGACCAGACTTGGCTACCTCCGCTTACTATAGAATAAGTACTGAATAATTA
>JAFCFQ010000054.1 GCA_017608545.1 Candidatus Aenigmatarchaeota archaeon | reverse complement strand
TTCAAGAGTTAAAAGAATAGCAAAAGGTTCTGGAACAAAAGAATCTGAAGTAAGAGAACTTTTAAAGTATTATGAGCAAATGAGAAAAATGATTAAAATGTTTTCTGGAAAAAGGGGAATGCTGTCAAAATTTGCGAAGAAGTTCAAAGGTTTTAAGCTATGAGAACTTTTGTTCTCTACACAAGAGGTAAAACAGATTCTGGATTCAAATTAGAAGATTTGCCTTCTGCAGGAAGAATCGATTTGATATGTAGATGTATAACTTCTGCTTTATTTTTATCTTATAAAATGAGAAAAGGAAATAGAATCTTTGTTGTTTTGAATGGTCCCCCAAGACCTCCTGTAACACTTTGTTTTAATGAAAATTCGAATTTTTATCCTGATGAAAGGTCTATAGCTCTTGTTATTAAAAAACTTTTGTCTTTAGAGTTCGATAAAGAGTGGAAAGAATTTGAAAATTCTTTGGTATCAAAAAGAAGTTTTCAAGAAATTATAAGAGAATTGAATGGAAATTTTTATGTCTTGCATGAAAAAGGGAAAGATTTAAACGAAGTCGAAATTAGAGAAAACCCTGTTTTTGTTTTAGGAGATAACAAAGGAATTCCAAAAAACGATGAGAAAATTGTTTTAAGAAGAGGTGAAAAAATATCTTTAGGAAAAGAAAGTTATTTATCTAGTTCCTGTATATCTATATTAAATTGGATTTGTGATAGGAAGGGAATTTCATGATCGACGTTATTATAAAAATTTTGGAAAAAAGATTGTGCGATCGTTGCTTGGGTAGACAATTCAGTCAATTGCTTTCAAGAATTAAAAATGAGGAAAGAGGTAAAATCATTAGAAATTTCATAGCAATGTTGATTGATGGAAAATTAATAGATTACTCAAAAATAAATCCAAACAACTTTTATGGTTTTAAGTTTAAACAAAACAAAGAGTTTGCTAAAAATTTGAAAAAAGAGGAATGTTGGCTTTGTAATGATCTTTTTGAAAAAATAGACTCATTAGTTAAAAAGGCTGAAAAAAAGCTTAAAAAAATAGAATTTAACAATTTTTTAGTTGGTTCAAAAATTTCTGAAGAAATTTTTTCAAAAGAGGAAAAGATTTGGGAAATAACAGGGATAGAATTTGTAGAATCTATAAAATTTGAGATAAATAGGGAATTAGGTAATAGAATTAGAAAAATTTTTAAAAAACCAGTGAATTATAAAAATCCCGAAGTTGTAGTTTTATTTGATTTTGAAAAAAATGATGTTGAAATACAAATAAATTCTCTATACATTTTCGGATACTACAAGAAATTGAAAAGTGGAATCCCTCAATGTAAGTGGGGAACTCCTGGAAAATATAAAACTTCTGTTCAACAAATAATTGCAAAGCCAATAATGAAGGCGACAAAGGGAGTGAATAATAAATTTTCAGGTTCTGGGCGCGAGGATATCGATGCTAGATGTTTAGATTGGAGACCTTTTGTGATTGAAATAATAAAACCTAAAAAAAGAAATGTAAATCTCAAAAAAATTGAGAGGCAAGTTAACAAAAGCAAAAAAGTTAAAGTTAAAGGATTAAAGTTTTGTGAAAAATACATTGTTAAAAAAATAAAAGCTGAAACTGGAGATAAAGTTTATAGAGTTTTGGTTAAATTTGATAGACCAGTAGATAAGAAAGAATTAAAAAAATTGAAAAATTTGGTTGGAATTATTTCTCAAAGAACTCCTATTAGAGTTGCTCACAGAAGAGCAGACAAAATAAGAAAGAGAAGTGTTAAATCAATAAAATATAAGCAAATAAACAAGAAAACGATTGAACTTAAAGTTGAGGCATCTTCAGGTTTGTACATAAAGGAACTAGTTACAGGAGATAATGGTAGAACAAAACCTTCTGTTTCTGAAATATTAAATGTTAAAGCAATTCCAAAAGATTTGGACGTTATTAAAATTGAAAAACCAAAAGACTTATAAAATTTTGTTTCTAATTGGAAGTTATGGAAGATTCTGAATTAAGAGAATTAAAAGAATCCATTAAAAGAATAGAAAAGAAACTTGGAATTGAACCAAAAGAAACTGCTTCTAAATATAAAAGGCCTTCTTGGGATGAGTACTTCTTAGAAATAGCAAAATTAGTTGGTTCTAGAGGAACTTGCGATAGAGGAAGGAACGGAGCAGTTTTAGTAAGAGATAAAAGAATTCTTACTACAGGGTACGTTGGTGCTCCAACAGGTTTACCTCATTGTGATGATGTTGGACACCTCATGAGAGATGTTGTGGATCCAGATACTGGAAAAATATCGAAACATTGTGTGAGAACTGTTCATGCAGAACAAAATGCCATAATTCAAGCTGCGTTACATGGAATTTCAACAAAAGGAGCAACTTTGTATGTAAAGTTTGAACCATGTTTCACTTGCGCAAAAATGATAATTAATGCTGGAATCAAAAGGGTTGTTTGCCAAAGAAAATATCATGCTGCAGAATTAACAAGAAAGTTCTTTAAAGAGGCAGGTATTGAAATAGTTTACATGGAAGACAAAGTTGAAGAGTATCCTAATCAGTAATTTTTTTCATTAAATTATCTATTTTTTTATGTAAATCTTCTAAACTACCTGTATTATTTATCATAAAATCTGCCAGGGCAATAGATTTTCCTGTCCCCCAATTAAGTTCTTTTTCATCTCTCCATTTGAGTTCTTCAATTGTTTTCATGTCCCATTTTTCTCCTCTTTTTTTCAATCTTTCAAATCTTAATTTTAATGGAGCAAATATAGCTATTAAAATGAAATCATCACCAAATTCTTTTTTGAAAAGTTCCACTTCTTCATAACTTCTTATCCCATCCACAAGAATAATTTCTTCTCTTTTTGCCAATTCTTTTATTATAGGAACACATAATCTTGCAACAATATCGTTTCCTCTTTCTTCTCTCATTTTGGTTGCATATTCTCTAAGATTCTTATTGTTAACTTCAATTCCTTCCTCTTTCATTTTATTTTCAACAACAGTTCTCATCACTACAGATTTCAATCCTTTACTTTCCAAATATTTTAAAACTTCCCCTTTTCCACAACCTCCCATTCCTGTAGTAGCAATTATTTTCATCAAAACACCATAATATTTTAAAAACTTTAATTTAATAAATATTTAAGTTGATTTTATGGTTGTAAAGTCTCATGGGCCAAGAAGAAGGACAAGAGAAAAGTTTAGGAGATCGAAAAGAACTCCTATAAATGAATTTCTCAAAAAATTTGAAATAGGAGATAAAGTTGTTATCGATATAAATTCTTCTTCTGTTAAAGGAATGCCATTTAGAAGATTTCAAGGATTATGTGGAAAGATTATTGAAAAAAGAGGTAGAGCTTATTTAGTAGAAATAAAAAATGGTAAAAAAATTAAAACAGTAATATCAAATCCAGAACACTTGAAAAAAATATAATTATTCAGTACTTATTCTATAGTAAGCGGAGGTAGCCAAGTCTGGTCTAAGGCGCAGGACTGAGGCTCCTGTGGGTTAGTCCCTTCGCAGGTTCAAATCCTGCCCTCCGCA
>JAFCFQ010000053.1 GCA_017608545.1 Candidatus Aenigmatarchaeota archaeon | reverse complement strand
TTATGTAATCTTTGCAACAATCTCCTAACACCTCTTGTTGCTTGTCCTTGAGATGACATTATTATACAATTTAATTTTTTCCATACCTTATCTTCATGTAATCTTTCCCATTCTGCTGCTTTTTCCATGTATATTACAAATTTTGCATTTACTTTTTTGAATTCAATATCTTCAACATTTGATGGTATGGACCAACCTCCAGAACCTAATTTAGCCCAGTTAACAGTATCTCCTTTATCTTTTATAACAACATTTCCAGCAACAGAACCCATTTTGTTAGCATTTATGTGCAATTGTTCTCTAGAACAATTAGTTATCAATTCTAAATCTTCTATTGCTTTATTACTTTCTGTCTGTTCATCGACAATGTTTATATTAGTGTTAGGTATGGTTCTTTTAATTCTATAAAAAACTTCTCTTAAGCTCAAATGCTTGTTAACTTCTAATAGTTCTTTAGCAGTTCCTGCAACTTCTACTGTTTGAACAAATTTTTTAACATGAGCAACATTAAAGAAATATCTTTTGGATGTTTTATTTCCAAGAGTTATTAATCTACTTTTTGGATCATAAATCACATTAGATAAAGTTCTTATAGGAACTATCATATGTGGATTCCTACGTTTTTTAATATCATCAACTAATTTTTTGCCTAAATTTTTGAGACTTTTTTTAGCTTCCATTCTTTGTTTCTTTTTCATTTGAATTTTCACCTTCCTCAATATCGATTTCTTTTAAACCTTTTTTAAGTATTTTTTCTAGCCCTTCAATAATTTTTTCTTTGGGAACATCAGATATTTTCGAAATCGCTGCTGCAGCTTCAGGAATATATCTTTCAAATAAATTTTTTCTCATTTGGATTTCATGACTTCTTCTTTTTCTAGATATGTATTTTTTAAGTTTTCTTCCAGCATCTTGTAAAGCTAATTTGATTTCTTTTATTATGTCAGGATAACTTGCTATTGCTTGTTTTCCTTCTGATGTGAATGGAACCCAAACAGATGCAAAATGAACCAATATTACTAATGGTCCTATTGGCAATGAATTAGAGGGTTGTTGTAAACCGTATCTTCTCCAATCAACCTCTTTCACAGCTTTTGTAATTGCACAATCTCCTTGATGGTACATTAAAGGAACTTTATTAGCAAACCTAAGTAAATCTACTTGTTTATTAGGGTTCAATTTTCCTCCATATGCTAAACCAACTTCAACAGCAAACGGACGACCTTTGTAAACAGAAGGAGGTCTTGTAATTGCTATAAAATGTTCTGCTTCTATTTCTTTTTTCAAACCTTTTATTATTGTTTCTTCTCCTATTTGAGAAAGACAATCTGTGGGTGGGGAAATTAATTTTACCGTTTGCATTGCTTTATGTAATCTTGTTATTTCGTTATGATCTAGAGAGTGAGGTTTTCTTTTAGGGCTAATTCTGGCTAATTTACACATTTGTAAAGCAGATGTTTTACCAACTCTTGAAAAATCTGATTTTAAAAAACTAAGAATATTCTTTGCTCTTGTTTCTTTAAGCATTCTTCTTAAAATTCCTAATTCTACTCCATAAGGGTGAGGTTTTATTTCTTTTGATAATTTAGGCAAATCTTGAACTACTCTTGAAAAAGTAACTTTACCATTAGGTCCATTAAAAACTATTCTAGCATAAGGATTCATTATTGCGGTTTGTTTAAGATATTCTAATATTGATTGTCCCTTTTCAATATATCTTCCTTCGATTTCCATTTCGACTTTAATTCCATGCCATTTTTCAGGATTTTTTTCTCTTTTACTAGAAATTACATGAGGTTCATTTCTAGTGACATCAATCATTAAATCTATTGTGTTGATATATCTTTTTCCTGTGCTTGAAGTTATTCTTGCAGGTTTTCCGCTTGTTAATTGAGAATATAAAATTGCTCCTGAAACCCCAATTCCTTGAATTCCTCGTGATTGCCTAAGTCGATGAAATTTGCTGCCATATAGTAGTTTTCCAAAAGCAAAAGGAAGCTTCTCTTCTACAATTCCCGGTCCATTATCTTCTACTTTTATTATGTATTTATTTTCTCCTGTTTGTTTTACTGAAACATTAATATTTGGTAAAATTCCTGCTTCTTCGCAAGCATCTAAAGAATTATCTACTAATTCTTTTACCACAGTTAGCATTGCTTTAGTAGTGTTTTCATAACCTAGCAAATGTCTGTTTTTTTCGAAAAATTCGGCTACAGAAATTTCTTTAAGATTTTTTGAAAGTTTTTCTGCAATTATTTTATTCCTCATAAAAACCAATTCTTAACAAGTAAATTAGTGCTTCCTAGATTTTATAATTTATTAATATCTTTTAATAATTAAGTTTGAAATTTATATAAGTTAAGTAACAATAAACATATCTTTGCTTATAAAAAACTAATGTACGAAAATGCAAAAAAATTATTGTGTAACGTATATCAAACGCCATCAAAAATTGTAAAAAATTAACTTTTCTATTAATGAAAAGGTCGACAATTGTCATTTTTTATGTTTTTTTTGAATAGACATTTAAATCATTATATTTACATATTTTAAACATGAAAAAACTAGTACAATTGTCTATCATATTTATAATTCTTATTGCAGGCTGCACTCAACAACCAACAGGAAAATTTTTAACAAATCAAACTCTTGAACCAGAATGTATACCAGATTGGAATTGTACTTTCTGGTCAGAATGTATAAGAACAGGTGCAAATACCGGAATTCAAAACAGAACTTGTATAGATAATAATAATTGTAATGTTACTGCAGATAAGCCTCAAGAATCAAGAGCTTGTGGATTGCCTAGAATTGCTTTGAAAGAACCTTCTGAAATGGCTTTACAAATTTCTGATTTGCCAAATGATAAAAACTGGACAATTATTGAAAAAAATTTAAGATCTAGGGAGGAAGTCTCTCAAATTGAGAGAGAACTAGGCTTTAAAAAAGGCTATTATGTTCATTATTTTTCTCAATATAAAAAAAATAATAACATCAATTTTATTCATGTTTATCATTTTGTTAGCGTTTATCCTTTAGTTAATAGTGCTATTAACATGACTTATAGTTTTGAAACTGCTAAGGAAAATTATAAAATAGGAAGTTTTTACGAAAATACTAATAAAAAAATACTTTCTGTTTCTGAACTTTCTAATCCTTTTATAGGAGATTCTAGTATAGCATATAATATCACTGTTACAGATTTTACAGGTTTTGAAGAAAATATCTATACAATTTGCTTTACTAAATGGGATGTTGCTGAAGTTATTACAATAGAAGGAAACGATATAGATTATGAGTTTCTAAAAAATTTGGCTGAAAAAGCTGAGGAAAGAATAAGTTAAGAATAACCTTAAATTCTAATTTTTCTATTATTTTTAACAATGGATGAAAAAGAGATATTAAAGATTATAGAAGAATTTGATAAAAGACTACCAAAATTTCCAGACGGAAGGATTGATTATTCAAAATCTAATAAAGCACCAGTTATAATCATTTTTGTAAAATATAAAGATAAAATTCTTTTATTGAAACGAAGCAATAAAGTTAGTAATTATCGTGGAAAATGGAATAC
>JAFCFQ010000052.1 GCA_017608545.1 Candidatus Aenigmatarchaeota archaeon | reverse complement strand
CTAAAATAATGAACAGGTGATCTATTGAATTTTTCTTTAATAAAAAGGATTTTATTAATATTTTTTTTATTAATTTTTATACTAAAAGTTGATGCTTCTGCAAGTGTTAGTATTTAATTTCCAAAAGAAATCTTAATTGAAAGAGGCTGGACAAAATACATAAGCATTTCTGTTAATAATACTGAAGATGAAGATTTGCACAATGTCGTTATTTCGATAGGAGGTTCATCAAATTGGTTTGAATTTCAAAACAATAAAACTGATATTATTCATGTTAATGAAAAAAAGGATTTTATAAGCAAAATATCTGTTCCATATAATACTTCAATTGGAAGCTATAAATTCTCTTTAAATTTAAATTCTAATGAAATTGGCTATAAAAAAGATTTTATAGTTAGAGTTTTTGGTACAAGAGAAGATTTGCTATTATACAAAATTCAAAGCTTAAGAAACAATTTGAGTGAATTAGAAACTAAAGCTGATGAAATCGAAACTAAAGGTATAAACCTGACCTCTGCCAGAAATGTATTTTATCAAATTAAAAGAAAATTAGATTTAGCTGAAGAACAAGTTCATAACAAGATGTATGCTGAAGTAACAGGAACTATTAGAGAAGTTGAAAAATTATTCATAGAGGCTGAATACGATGTTTTCAATCCACCAAAAATAAAACCTGAAGAAATTAAAAAAATAGAGTTGCCAAGCATATCAAGCAAGGACGTGTTACTTTTCTCTTCTGGAATCGGAATTGTTTTGCTACTTATATCTTTAATTTATTTAGTTAGAAAAGTTAAGAAAGAAAATAAGATAAGAATACCGAATTTAAGGCTAAAAGAGCTAATAATTGAAAGCAAAAGACTAAAAGAATTGGAAGAGAAAATCGAGAAAATAAAAGAAGCTCAAGAAATAATTGAAGAGGAATATAGAGAAAAAATGATATCTAAAGAAAGTTATGACGAGCTAAGATTAAAATATCAGGAAAAGTTATTAGAATTAGAGGGTGAAAGGAAAAAAATAAGAGGATATTAATGACAAGGACAATAGGTGTAATATCTGGAAAAGGTGGTGTTGGAAAAACAACTATTGTTGCTAATCTAGGAGCTGCTTTAGCTCATAGATTTAAAAAAGATGTTACAATAGTTGATTGTAATTTAACTGCTTCTCATTTAAGCCTTTTACTTGGAATGGATTATTATCCTGTAACATTGAATCATGTTCTCAGAAATGAAAAACATATTAGTGAAGCGATTTATGAACATCCAAGTGGAATGAAAATAATACCAGCATCTCTACAATTAAAAGATTTGATAAAAGTTGATATATCAAAAATAAGTAGGCATTTAAAAAAGCTTAGAGGAAAAACTGATATAATTTTTTTAGATTCTTCTCCAGGGTTAGGAAAAGAGGCTGTTGCAACAATTAAGGCAAGCAAGGAAATAATATTTGTTACAAAACCTGACATAATGTCTGTTTCTGATGTTATTAGAGGAAAGGAATTCGTTGAGAAAATAAAAAAAGAACCGATGGGAATCGTTTTAAACATGGTTACTAGAAGTGGTCATGAACTAACAAAAAAAGAAGTTGAAGTAATGACAGAACTTCCAGTAATAGCAATTATACCTCACGACAAGAATGTTCCAAAAAGCTTAGCAAAAAGAATGCCTGTTGTTTTACACAAACCAAGATCTTCTGCAAGTAAAGAATTGAGAAAGCTTGCTGGCTTTATTATAGGAGAAAAAGAGCTTGGATTTTTTGAAAAATTGATTAGATTTCTTAAAACATAACCAATTAAAAACTATAAGCACAATTTATTTATATGGCCATAGAGGTAACTTTAACAACTGTTTTAATATTCATTGGCTTTATAATAACAGTTTTTATTTTGTACAAAATTTTAAAATTTTTGATTAGAGCATCTTTAGTGGTTGCTGCTTCTTTTGTTTTTCCTTGGGTTGCAAAATATTTGGGTTTATCTATAACAGCAAACTTAGAGACTGGAATTTTATTCGCAATAAGTGGTTTCATTTTGTTTTGTGTATACGAATTCTTTCATTTCATAGTACAATTTTTCAAAATAATAACATGGCCATTTAGAAGAAAAAAGAGGTAAAAAATGTTAGAAATAAAAAGGAAAATTGTACATGCTAGTGGGGTTTTCACAATTTTTTTAATATTATGGTTAGGAAAATGGAATACTGCTTTAGTTGTTTTTCTAATTGCTTTAATGCTTTTCTTATTTGGAGGATATAGAAAAAATAAAGATAAATACAAAATAATAAAATCCAAAAAATTAGATGAATTTGAAAAATTCATTGAAAGTAGTTTCAATGAATACGAGAGACCAAACACTTCACCTTTTCAAGGAGCTACAGAATTTTTTGTCGGTTGTTTTTTTGCTACTATTTTATTTGAACCAAGAATAGCAATGGCAGCCATTTCTGTTTTATCACTAGCAGATGCAACATCAACTTTAATAGGAAGTTATTATGGGGAACATAAAATTCCTATAAACAAAAAAAAGACTTTTGAGGGAAGCATTTCTTTTTTTGCAACAGCTTTTCTCGCTTTGGTATTTTTTGTTGATCCTTTAAAGGCTTTAGTAATAGCTATTTTTTCAACCTTTGCCGAAATTTTACCAAAAGTAGATGATAACCTTGTAATTCCAATTACAACAGGAATCGTAATGACGATAATTGTTTAAAACATTGAAAACTAAAATTTTATATGAGAGATATAATATTCCTGATATTAATTATAATAGCTCTAGCTTCATATTTTTTCTATAATAAGAACTTTGAAAGTCAATACACAATACCTTCGGAATATAAAGGAACAAAGGGTTTAGAATACATAAGAGAGAATTATGCTTCAGAATTAGCCCAAGCAAGAAACCTTTGTATAAATCAATTTAAAGGAGATTGGATAGATACTTCAAATAAAATAGGTTGTTATAACATGGAAAGCTTTTCTTCATATTATTGTAATGGAGATATAATAAAGAATCTCATAAACTTATGTTATTCGATAGGAGGTACTCCTACTTGTTCTTCAACTGAAATGAGTTGCAGTGTATAAAAGTTAAATATTTAAATTGTAACTACAATTAATAACTATGATTTACACATTAGCACAATTTGGAAGTGATTGGGTATCTTTAATTCTTTGGTTTATAATAGCGATAATATTCTTTCTTTTTGGACCAAGATTAATGGTAACACAAACTATAATAAAAATAGAAAAAGAAGTAATGGAACTAGAAGATATGGCAGAAAAAGCTAGAAATTATATAATATATTCGATTTCTAAAAAGCCAGGTCCAAAACTAAAAAAATCTGTAAAAAATTTTATGGAATTTTTTGCTGTGAGTCCTGTCTCTTTAGATCCATATGGAATAGTTAAAAAATTAGATCATGTAATAAGAAATTCTGATGAAAAATTTAGATACTTTGTAAAGCAAATAGCTCCTAGCTTTTCAAAAGAAAAACAAAAAGATATCAAAAATGCTTTAGAGGGCGCTATAACAACACACCAAATAGCAAAAATAATTAGACATTATTTAGAACTCATAAAGAAATACAAAATGTTTCAATTAGCA
>JAFCFQ010000051.1 GCA_017608545.1 Candidatus Aenigmatarchaeota archaeon | reverse complement strand
TTTATGGCAAGAATATTAATTTTCGGGGACAGTATTACTTGGGGTCATTGTGACAAAGAAGGTGGATAGGTTCAAAGATTAAGAAATTTCCTTTATGAAAAAATGTTATTGAATTCTGACTTTGATTATCCTGTTTATAATCTTGGAGTTTCCGGAGATAATACAGAAGATTTATTAAAAAGATTTGAAACTGAATGTAAAGCTAGATTATCAGAAGAGAAATCTGTTATTATAATATTTGCCATAGGAATAAATGATTCCCAATTTCTTCATAATGAAAATAGATTAAGAATACCACCAGAAAAATTTAAAGAAAATATTAAAAAATTAATTAATCTTTCTAAAAAATTCACAACAAAAATCATATTTGTTGGTCTAACTCCAGTAGATGAAACAAAAACAATACCACTACCATGGAATACAAACAAGTCTTATAGAAATGAAAATGTTGAAAAATATAATAAAATTATAAGATTGATTTGTAAAAAAAGTAATATATATTTTATTGAAATCTTTGAAAGATGGGTAAAAATAAATTATAAAGATTTATTGGAAGATGGATTACATCCCAACTCCAAAGGACATGAAAAAATATTTGAGACTGTAAAAAGTTTTCTTTTTGAAAAAAAGATAATTTAATTATATATTTAAATTTTTCTATTAAATTTCTTTCTATGAAAAAAGAAATAAAAATGGGAGTAAAAGCAGATATGAGAGGGGAGATTATAGATGTGGAGGTAGAAGGAAAAAGAATATGTCTTGTACATAGTCTTCCAAATAGCTATAGGGCTGGTTTCTATTTTCCTGATACTGAAAGAAAAGTAAGTATAGTAGATGGTTCTTTAACCTTTTATTTTATAGATCCAAAAAATCCTAAAAAACAAGAAAAATCAACTGAGGATGGAATTCCGTATGATAAATGTTATAAAATCTCAGCTGGAGATAATTTAATAATTCCGAAAGGAATGGCTTACCTAGAATTCAATGAAGAAGAGGTTTATTTTATTTCTACTTGCATTTCAGGCAGCGGTAACAAAAGACTTATTTACAGACCATACAGAGAAATAGTTGTTGATAACTTAAAATGATAATTTTATCTTTATTTATCGAATCAATTTTTCTGATTTATTAAAAGAGTATGTATGTCTTTATTTCAATGGTTATAATTTAGAAATCTAAATAGCATGTGCTTTATTCCAGAATTCTTCAAACTTATCTTTATAATCTGTTTTACAATTTAAAAACCAAATCCCTCTCTCGTTTTCATCCACAGTCATTCCATGCTTTCCATCAACAACGATTAAATATGGTAATGCCCTTCCTAATCTCATTTCAATATTAATTTTCTTTAATTTTTGCAAAGTTTCAGGATGAATCTCAGCTGCAATTATTCTTATCTTAATCCCTCTTTCAATAGCTCTTTTTATTCCTTCTAAAAGAACAATATCATCATAAAATTTATCAGTTGTTATCATTATTTCTTCATTGGCTATATCAAAAAGCAAAGCAGCTTTATTAACAAAATCTCCTTCATATTGTTCATATGCTTTTTCTCCTAACCATATTGCCTTTCCTCTTAATTCTAAGAATTCATCATATTTATTTTTTAATTTAGAAAACAATTCTTTTAATCTTATGTAATCTTTACTAACATAACTTAAAATTCTTGGAAATGGATTTGTAGATCTAGTCAACCAAAAAACTTTGTTTTTCTCTTGAGCACTTTCAACTAATCCCTTTTTTTGCAAAGAATAAAGATACTTATAAGCATTTGTAACAGATATCCCAGCTTCTTTTGCGATTTGAGAAGCAGTTGCCTTTATTATATCTCTGTTTGTAAGTATTAACATTGCCCTTAAAATTCTTATCTCTAAATCATCAAACTGCTTACTCTCTTTAAGCATTGAACAAAATTCATTTATTTCCATGAATAAGTTATAGATTTTCTGATTTAAATTTATATTGTTTCTTATAAAATATATAAATAAGTTATTCTAATTATTTGCATGCAAATTAACGATTTTATAAGAGTAGTTTATTCAGCGAAAATAAAAGAAACAGGACAAGAATTTGATAAAACAGATGACAAAAGTATTCCTGTAATCATTAAACCTGGTTTTTTAATAAAAGGATTAGAAGAAGCTTTATTAGAAATGAATGTTAATGAGAAAAAAACAATAGAAATACCTCCAGAAAAAGCATTTGGAAATAGAGATCCTAAATTAATAAGACTTATTCCCATTTCTGAATTTAGAAAGCATGATACGAAACCGAAACCTGGGATGTTTATTCAAGCAGATAATATGAGGGGAAGAGTTTTATCAGTTTCAGGTGGAAGAGTTAGAGTTGATTTCAACAATCCACTAGCTGGAAAAACTTTAATATATGACATAGAAATCAAAGAAAAAATTGAAAAAGTTGAAGACAAAATAAAAGCTTTATTTGAAATTTATAGATTAGACAAAGATAAAGTTAATGTTATTATAAAAGAAAAAGAGGTTGAAATTGAAATTCCTCCACTATTAAATTCTTTGTTTAAAAAGAAAATAGCAGATGACATTATAAAAATTTTGAATTTCGAAAAAGTAAAATTTGTTGAAGTTTTTGAAAAACCAAAAGAAGAATAATAATTCTTTAATTTTTTTCATTAATTTAAAATTATATTTGCACTTATAACATTTCAATTAATTATAAAAATTTATATTTTAAAAAATTACAAAGGAGGTTTTGTTAATGGCTGTTAAAAGTGTTGGTGGTGCAAGAAAATTATCTGATACTGATGAAGATTTAAGAAAACTTCTTGAAGCAAGAAGAGCAGAAATAAAAGTTATGGGAGTTGGTGGTGCAGGAAATAATACTGTTTCTAGAATGATGCAAGTTGGAATCGTTGGCGCAGAAGTTATTGCAGTAAACACAGATGCACAAGATTTATTGTACACTGATGCTGATAGAAAAGTTTTAATTGGAAAGGATTTAACAAGAGGTTTAGGAGCAGGTGCTGATCCAAAAATAGGAATGGAAGCTGCAAGAGAAAGTAGAGAAGATATAAAGGATGCGTTAAAAGGAGGAGATATGGTTTTTGTTACATGTGGACTGGGTGGTGGTACAGGAACAGGAGCATCACCAGTAATAGCAGAAATTGCAAAAAAACTAGGTTTGCTAACAGTTGGTGTTGTAACTTTACCATTTTCGATGGAAGGTAGACAAAGAATGTTAAACGCCCAACAAGGTTTAGAAAATCTGGAAAAAAATGTTGATACATTAATAATAATACCCAATGATAAACTTTTAGAAATTGTTCCTGACGTTTCTGTCGTAACAGCATTCAAAGTTTGCGATGAAATTCTAGTTAATGCAGTTAAAGGAATAACAGAATTAGTAACAAAACCTGGATTGGTTAATTTAGACTTTGCAGATATAAGAGCTGTCATGACTGATGGTGGATTAGCAATGATTGGATTAGGAGAATCTAACACAGAAAACAGGGCAGTGGAAGCTGTTGAAAAAGCTTTAAACAATCCATTGTTAGATGTTGAAATTGAAGATGCAAACGGAGCATTAGTAAATGTTTCAGGAGGAACAGATATCACAATAAGAGAATGTCAAGAGATTGTAGAAGCAATTTCAGCAAAAATATCATCTGATGCAAAAGTAATTTGGGGTGCACAAATTTCAAAAGACTTAGGAGACATGGTAAGAGCTCTATTAATAGTTACTGGAGTAAAAGCACCTGAAGCATATGCGTATGGAGAAAGAGTTTTCTCAAAAGAAAAACAAAAAGAAATTGAAAAAATACTTGGAATAGATTTTGTATAAAATTTGAAATAATTGAAAAAATTTATAGATATTAATAGAGATTATAATAAAACAAAAAGAATTTAAATAGTACTTCTTATAATAGTT
>JAFCFQ010000050.1 GCA_017608545.1 Candidatus Aenigmatarchaeota archaeon | reverse complement strand
TTTAAGAATTTTTATTTTACACTTATTCTTTTTTCCTATTTCTATAATTTTTTGTTTTATTTTTTCTATTTCTTCTTGTTTTACTGTTCTATGAAAATGAATAACAGCATTATTTTTAGCAATTTTTAAAACATAAGGCAAGAATTTTTCTGTTTCAAACAAATATCCCATTATTATTCTGTCTGCTGTATTTTTCAATAACTTAACAAATTTTCTACAATCTCCCTGAAGAATCTCGATTTTGTTTTCAACACCATTCAACCAAACATTTTTTCTTAAATACTCTATAGCCCTTAGATTAACATCTATTGCATAAATTTTTTTAGGTTTGCAGTACTTGGCCAAAAAAATAGAAAAATATCCAATCCCTGCAAACATATCAACTATTACTTCTTTTGGCTCAATAATTTTTATTAATCTTATTCTCTCGTTTTTATTTCCTTGAGACCACATTATGTTTGAAACGTCTAACAAGAATTTACATCCATATTCTTTATGTAAAGTTTGAGTGTTTTTACAACCAGCTATTACTTCTACTTTAGGTTTTCTTATTCTTTTTTCAATTTCTTTAATTAAACAAACGGTATGAATATACGGTAAAATTTCTATTATTGTTTTCCCTATCAATTTTTTGTGTTTTAAAAGCTTCTTATCAAGTTTTATTAAAAGAATTTTTCCTATTATTTGATATCCTTTTGGAAGATATTCTAACTCATTTTTTTTAAGTTTGTTTTTCAATCTCTTTCTCAATTTTTCATAAAAGCTCATATAGAATAATATTTTTAACAATAAAAAAAAGGAAAGGGAGGTTACAAAAGTATAAAGGTAACTAGAACTTTGTTGATCCTGCTTTCCAAATTGCTTTTAATGCTATCAAAACTGCTGCTGGGACAACTAAAGCTCCTATGTAATTAACTATTCTCATCAAATAATCTCCAATGTATAAAATATCTTTAAATGCATTCCCAGCACCACCTGCTGCCATTAATGCGACTACTGCCAACAAAAACATGTTAACATCTGCTTTCTCAATAGAGCCTACTCCTGCAATCCCTAGTAATCCTATAATAAAACCTATTACTGCTAAAACACCTGTTACTGTGGCTGAATCAATTGAAGGAAATAGACCTGCTACGATGGATATTATTATACCTAATACAAATAACCATCCACTAGCTTTAACCCATCCTGCTTTCTTTTTTGCCATAGTTTCACCTATATTTTCTTAGAATTTTGGACACTTAAAAGTTTCGATATTTAAAAATAAAAAAATAAAAGGGGATTAAAAGGAAAAAATCATTTGAAAACACTAGCTGCAATCATTAGTGCTCCTATGAATGTTGCTATCAAAGCTATTACTTCAAATATCATTGTTCCATATTCTAAACCAGATGGTATCCAAGCTATTTCTATACTGAACGCTGCTGCTAAAAGGTACAAAACTCCTGCACCTGTTAACCAAACAAATCCCCTTTTATCTTTAACAACTTTTGCATGAGTTCCCAAAACAGGTGCAATTAAAAGTGTTAATCCCAACCACATCAAATCTACTGCCATTTTCTCACCTTTAATAAAATTTTAGAAAAAGTGAATTTTAAACTTATCTTCGTCATATGTAGAACTAGAAAAGCTTTTAAAGTTTTCTTAAAGAATTTTACAAAAAAATTTTAACTTTTTCTAATTTCATTGACACCTCTTTAAGTAACTTAAGAAGTTCTAGACCTTCTTTAGTAATCTTATATTGATATTTTGGATATCCATAAAGATTTTTCTTTTCTTTCAAATAACCGGTTTTTACAAGTGCATTTAAGTATTTGTTATTAAATGGGTTCATATTAGCTCTGCTAATTATATAAGTTTTTGATTTCCAATTTATAGTTTCTTGTAATATTTCTTCTATGATTTCAGCTTTATCTCTTCTTCTTTTCATTTTGTACATTAATTAAAAAGAAATCTTTAAATATCTTAATTTTTCTCCTCAAAAATTTCTGCTTCAAATTTAAACAATCTAGAATTAGGATCTAACCAGGCATCTCCTGTTAATCCTGCTTTATAACATAAATTTTCCAAATATTCTTCAATATTCCAATTTTGTTCAACAGGAACTTTTGGTAAAAATAACCCTCCTTGTAAACCCCTTCTAATTATTAAACCATGTTTTCCGATTTCTATTTCCTTAGAAACGTCTTTAGTTTTTATGGGTTCCGGACTAGTTAAAACAGAGACTTCAATAAAAATGTCATTCAATTCCTCAGGCTTTAATGGTTCAAATCTAGGATCTAAGCATACAGAAACAGAAGCTTCTATCAATGCTTGTATCAAAGGCATTTCAGGATAAGGTATCCCTATACATCCTCTTAATTGTCTCGGTTTCTTATAAATTGTGACAAAAACTCCTTTTTTCTCATTTAACTCTTTAGGGTAATCTTTAGGAATATCAATTTTTTTGCCAGTTTTTACAAAATTTTCAATTGCTTCTTTTGCTAATTTTAATATAAAATCTTTCATAATAATAATTTAAGTCTGGTATTTAAATTTATTACTTTTTAGTAAAAATTATTTTATTAAACTCTTTATTCTTCTAGCAGCTATCATACCAGTAGCAGCAGCTATTGTTATTCCTCTAGATACTCCTGCTCCGTCACCAGCAACGAACAAATTAGGAATAGCTGTTTGAAGCATTTTATTTGTCTCAATTCTCATTGAATAAAATTTTATTTCAGGTGCATAAAGCAATGTAGAATCAGAACCAACACCAGGAATAACTTTTTCTAACTTATCTAAAGCCTCAATAATATCAGTAACGATTCTGTAAGGATAAGCCATTGAAATATCTCCAGGTGTAACATCTTTTAAAGTAGGATTTACATAACCTCTATTTACTCTTTCCCATGTTGATCTTCTATTCATTCTTAAATCTCTAAGTCTTTGAAGAATTGGTTTTCCACCACCAAGGGTGTTTGTTTGTTTAGCAATAGATCTTCCATACTCTATTGTATTTTCTAAAGGTTTTGTTAATTCTGTTCTAACCAAAAGAGCGAAATTACAATTTTTAGATTTCTTATCTCTCATTGAATGTCCATTAACTCCAAATATATCTTTTTCGTAAAACTCCTTTACAACAAATCCATAAGGACAAACACAAAAGCTTCGAATATGATCATCGTAGTGATGAGTTCTTATATGAAATTTCGGGTCCCAACATTGATAATCATGAACAATTTCTTTTAACACATCATTTAAAACTTCGACTCTAACCCCAATATCAACAGGATTAAAATGCATTTTTAAGCCTAATTTTTTAGCCATTTTAATTAGCCATAAAGAACCAACTCTACCAGGAGCTAACAAAGTAAAATTAGCTTCTTCACTTCCTTTATCTGTTTTAACTATTATTTTTTCATTTTTAGAATCAATGTCCAAAGCTTTTGTATTCAATTTGAATTTTACATTTTTCTTCTCCAAATCGATTCTAAAATTGTTCATGACTTTTGGCAAATAATCAGAACCTATATGATTTTGTCTTATTGGTATGAACTTTATTCCTGCTCTTATTGACTTTCTTTCAAGTTCTAGCAATTTTTCCCAATCATTTCCAACTTCTTCCATTCCATACTTTTTAAAAATCTGTTTGATTTCTTCCAAAATTTTTAAAGCATCTTCTTCTGAAAGAAACTCTAACAAGTTGCCTCCAATTTGTGGATGAAAATTCATTTTTCCATCAGAATGTAACCCTGCTCCACCAATATGATTTTCTTGTTCTATAACTGTAACTTCACAAGAACTTGCCAATTCATGTGCAGCAAAAAGACCTGCTGGACCAGCTCCGATTACAAGAACTTTTTCCAAAGTATCCCTCTCTATTTAAGAATTTAAATTATATAAACTTTTCTACTCTTTCTTTCTTATGAGAATTTCAGGT
>JAFCFQ010000049.1 GCA_017608545.1 Candidatus Aenigmatarchaeota archaeon | reverse complement strand
TCCATTTTTTATATCTACAACTTTTTTATTCTTGTCTATGAAAATCATTTTTATTGGATACCTCACGCCAAACATCCATAAAGACCATCTACTTTCATAAGGCAAAGGAAAAAACATGTTTTTCTTTTTAGAAAAACTTAAACCAATTACTTTTTTCAAAAAACTATCTGCAACTTCTGCTTCAACTGTTTTATTTCTTAATTTGATTTTCATTTAATCCTACTCCTGATTTTTTCGAATATTTCATTCCAATTTTCCCTTGTTAACCAAAATACTTCTCCATATTTTTTATACTTATTAACATAATTTCTATGCAAAGTAGCTATTATATTTTTATTAGAAGATAAAAGAGTCTCTAGCACCTTTTCAAATTTTCTAGATTTTAGCTCCATTGCACCAATTTCATCAATAAAGTAAAGAGATGCATCTCTCTTCAAAGATGTAATTCCTATTTTTTCAATATCTTCTATATTTACAAAGTATTTTCCAACTTTAGGACCTTCTTTCAAATCTACACTTGCAAGTATCCCTTCTTCACCAGTTTTAACATCCTTTATTTTGAAACCTTTTCTTGTTTTATTTCTAATTTCTTCAGTTATGAACCCAGAAATAGATCCATCATAATTTTTTATTAACTCTTTTATCAGTGTAGTCTTTCCACATCTTGGTAATCCAGAAATGAAAACTTTCATTGAAAATCCCCTGGTAAGAAATCTTTTAACCTTTTTAATGCATACACTTTTTCTTTATCTCCTATTTTTGCGTTTTCCACAGCAGTTTCAAGAATTTCTATTGACTCATCATAAGTTTTTTTGTCAACAAAATACGGATAGCCATCTTTGCCTCCATGAGCAAATGAAAATTTAACAGGATCTTTCCAGCTTGGTTCTTTGCCATAAATCAATTTACTTAACAATGCTAAAGCTCTAATTGATTTAGGACCCACACCTCTTACTAATATTAACTCTTCATAATTTTTAGGCTGAAATTCATAAGCATTAATTAATCCTCTAAAATTCTTTAAATCTATTTCATGTTTTTTATCTAACAACAAATACTTTTTCAAATTTTTTGGATTATCTCTAATCAAATCAACAGAAGTTTTTCTACATTCTTCACTTTCTTTAGCAACCATGTTTAGTGCTTTCCCTTTAGTATCACAACATATAGCTAAGTGTGGTTCGTTGACAAAAGATTTTACCTTTTCTGAAAGCCAATGATACCTTCTTGCATAACCCGTTTTATCTGACATTCCCTGTTGGATGACACACCACTTTCCATCTTCAGAAACAATAAAACTGTGATGATATAATTGAAAACCATCTTGTAAAGCAGAATTATCAACTTTAGCTGTTAATCTACTTGCAATTTTTAGCTTCTCAATTTTAGATGAAGATAAAGAAAAGGTTTCGTCAAGTTTTTCTATTTCTTCTGGAGTTTTTCTTGAGACCTTTCCTTTACCACCAAGAACTACAATTCCTAATTCTCCAGATTTTAAACCTTCTTTTAATGCTGCAGTTGTTACAGTAGTTGTTCCACTCGAATGCCAGTCGTACCCTAATACACAAGCAAAAGCTTGAAACCAAAAAGGGTCTGAAATTCTTTTTAAAAATTCATCTTTGCTATATTCCAAAATAATAATTTCAGCAATAGATTTACCTAGTTTAACCATTCTACTAAAGAGCCATCTTGGAGATTTTCCCCAATGAAGAGGAAGATCAGCAACACCTGTTCTCATACTATTTATTGTGATTTGAAAAATTTAGAACTATCTTCTTTTCTTTTTCCTCTTTCTAGAAATAGGTAATTTTTCTATATCTCTTTTGAATTCTTATCACTAAAAATAAAATTAAAATTTGAATTTTCATAATATAATTAGAAATTTTATTTAAATTGTTATCTAAGAAATCTCTTTAAACTTTGTCCAAGCAATTCTTCTTTTGTTACTCCTAAAACTGTTAAAACTCTTAATGCAGCAGGAATTATTTGATGGGTGATGTAATAATCATTATCGATTTCTCTAATGCTAACATCTTCTATTGGTTCTGCTCTTTCAGAAATAGAGCCCTTTCCTTTAGTTATAACAAACATTATTGGCATCCCTTCTCCAATAGGTCTACCTCTTTCTTTTATTTTTCTTGCAGCAACAACATGAGGTCCGATTGCTTTATATTCAGATAAAGGTTTAGTTAATTGTTCTATAATTATTAAATCTTTCAAAGGAATCTTTTTTTGTTTTAATTTATTAATAACATCTCTTACATATTTTATCGCTCCATTTACATCCTTTTTTTCTAAGATTAGTTTTAAAATTTTCTCTTGTGTATTTTTTGCAACATTACACCAATCTTTTCTCACTTTCTCTAATCCTCTAATTGTTAGATTTCCATTTTCATCTATTAATGCATATCTTTTTTTGGCTGTTCCTGGGCCGACCCCTCTTGGAATGAAAATTCCTCTTTTGTATATTCCCTGCAAACTTAACTTCATAATTCCTGGAAGCATTTTATTTATTTTTTCTAAGAACGTTTTTACTTTCTTTTTCAAATTACCTTCAGTTTTAACAAACATAGAATCCGTGTCAGCATAAATAACAGTAAATCCTTTTTTTTCAGCTTCTTTGATAACTTTTTTTGTATAGAATCTTCCAAAAGCGGCAGAAGATTCTGCACACTCTCTGCAATACCATTTTGAACCAGCGAAACCAAAATAACCATAAGTTGCGTTAGCTATTGTTTTAACTGCAAGTTGTTCATTATTCAATCTGTTGTATTCTTCAGACCCTTTTTTCAATTTTTTCATTTCTTGCTTTATTTTCATTCTTCTTTCAATTAACTCCTTAATTACAGTTGAAACAAAACCTTTTCTCTTTTTGCAGAACCAATATTTTTTATCAGGAACTTCATAACCATCCTTTCTGCAACAAGGACAGTTCAAATTTTCAGGAGAAATGTTGAAAGTTGCAATTATTGAAGGATATAAACTCCTGAAATCCATAACAGCTATTTCTTCATGTAAACCTCCAATAGGCTCTTTTACAAACCCTCCAACATAAGGTTTATATTCTCTTCTTTTTTGAATTTCATCCCATTTAGGTTGGTTAGGAATTATCATGTTCATTGAAAATGCTTTTTTTGACAAGTACCATTCAACTAATTGAGAATAAGTCATTCTTGTTGTGTCAAATAATAGCTGACCAGAAATTTTTGCTAATTGATAAATCTGAGGCAAAATGAATTCTCCTAGCATTAAAGTTAGTTCAGAATCTTTCAAGCAATATTCAGCAAGTTTTCCCAGATCTTTTCCCTTTCTCCAAGACTCAAGTATTTCTTCATATTCAATTTCAATTTTTTTATCACCTAACAATTCTGCAGAAACAGAATCCAAAGTTAAAACTTCTGTTTGTAGTTGTGGTGAAAGAATGTTGTTTATGAAAGGGAAAAGATCAACATGAACTATTCCTTTTAATCTTGCAGAAGAGATTCTCGCCCTTCTAGCAAATTTTAACTTTGAAAAGTCTCTTGAAAGAATTAAATCAACTTTCAATTCTTCTGCTCTCTGTTGAATTATTTGAAAATCAAATTGGTCGCTGTTGAAACCCAAAAGTATATTAGAATTTTGCCTTTGAATTATTTCAACAAATCTTTCCAATAATTCTTTTTCATTTTTCAAAACTTCAACATATTTTCCATAATGTTTATCTTTTTGATATGTTAAAACTTTTTCAAAATTCTTAGATTTTAAAGAAATCATCACTATTTTTTGTTTTCCACCTTCTTCTACACATTCTATATCAAAAGACATTAGCTTTAATTTTGGTATTTCTTTAGATTTCAAAGATCTTAATTTTTTAATTTTAATAACTTTGTCAGCTTTGTAATTCTTCTTTATTTCTTCACCTTCTACTTCTATCCACCCCATTCCTTCTATTTGGTTGTCAATCAAATACCTCTT
>JAFCFQ010000048.1 GCA_017608545.1 Candidatus Aenigmatarchaeota archaeon | reverse complement strand
AAATAAGACCTTACATAATTCCGTTAGGAAGGCTTGTTGAATTTGTAAAGAAAAAGGAAATTAGTAGAGAAAAATTGGGGGTGGAAAAAGAGAAAATAAGTAGAATGTTAAGAGTCTTGGAAAAAGAAAAGAATGAAGGTTTGATAAGCTCTAGTGCTTATGAGAAAATGAAAAAGAGTTTAGAAGAAAAATTAGAAAAAATTGAGAAAAAAATAAAATAAAGTCGCTATATAGCTGATGATGCATAAACTGTTAACGTTGTTTGATTAAGGAAACCTGCTGGATAACCATTTGGAATCCAAGCATCTACATCTATAGTCATTGTATTTCCTGGAGTTAAATTAGCTTCTTGAAGATATGCTGAGTTTGTGCAAGCGTCAAAGTTTGGACTCGTTCTTTTATCATAATGATAAATGTATATTTTGGTACAATCGTAATATGCTGCTACACAAGAACCATCCAGTGGTGAACTAGCTCTATCAATACTAAAGTAACTCCAACTTGAATCACCACCATCTCTGGTTATGCTTGTAATTATTGGAGTTCTTGTTGTTGTAGTACCTAAGTCTACATCATCTTCTATAGCAAACTGTGCTCCAGTATTGTTACAAAGACCGTTAGTTCCATTACCTAAGACCCAAACATAGTCATTACTTGTATTTCTGAAATATCCCCAAGCTTTAGGGCTTGTTACTGCTGACCAGTCATGATTTGGTATATCTTGTGTCCAGTTCCATTCTATTCTTCCAGCAAAGAAAAATCCCGAGTCAGTTTCATTTCTTAATGTTATAACTCCTCCTGCTGAGAAATCTGTTGGAGTATCACTTCCGTAGGGTCTAGCATTTTCTGTTGTTAATGTATTAATGTACGCATAAATTTGTGATATATTTACAGAACCTGCATTTTTTACAGTTAATTTTTTAATACCAACGGTCTCACTACCTGCATGCCCTGTACCAACACTCGTCCAGTTGAGTGTATCTGGCCAAACTGTTATTGAAGCCGTTTGTGTAATATTCACATCAATCGTTACTGTATCACTAACATCTGCCATTGTAATAGCTGCAAAAAATACCAAGAATATTAAAAATAAAATTTTCAAGGCTAATAGTTTTGACTTCATTCACATTCACCCTTATAAGGGTAATTATAATTGAAAAAACCTCATATATAAACATTATTATATTTTAGTAGATATATAGTATATTAGATATCATGAAAGTTTGTTCTTCAATTGTATTTTTTATTCTATTTTTTGCAATATTTTCTGTTACAACATTTTCATCGACAGTTGGAGTATCACCAGGAAAAATAGATTTAGGAAATGTAGAAAGAAGGTCGACAAAATTAGTAAATTTTTACATAATAACTCCTTCGAATGAAACATTATTAGTTAAATTGGAGATAGAAAGAGTTAATTTAGACAATATTGAAGACAAAATTATTAGTAATTTATCTGAAGAAGACATAACCTCTTGGGTAAAAATAATGAATAATCCAGTAGAACTCAAACCTACCAATAATACATTAAAAACAGTGGGTGGTTTAATAAAAGGGCAAAAACAAATAAGTTTTTTGATTGAAATTCCAAAAAATGCTGAACCTGGATAGCATTTAGTGAATATAAAACCTATACCCTTAACCTCTTCAGAAACAATAGGTCGAGTTGGAGGTAGAGTTATCGCAATAACTTCTATCAGAGTTTTGTTAAATGTTCTCGGAAACGCTTTAAGAAGAGGAGTAATTTTAGATGTTGAAAAAGGAAATTATATAGGTAATAGGTTAGAAATAAATACATACTTCCAAAATACAGGAACGACAACCATTTCTGCAGGTGTTATACAAAGAATATATGATAAAGATGGAAACTTTGTGAATGAGATTTATTCGGGTAGAGAATATGTTAAACCAAAAGAAATAAAAACTTTTAAAACACTTTGGCCAATAACAGGACTTTCTTTAGGAAATTACAATGTTTATACAATAGTTGATTACATAAGTAATAAAGCAGAAAAAAGTTCAGTTATAACATTAACAGCCCCTCCATCAACAGCTTTAGCTGCAAAACAAGAAAAAGAGATGGTTTCACCTTTGTTTATCATAATTATCATTTTTATTGTTTCAATAATAATTTATAAGAGGATTTAATGAAAAAACTAGAAAAAATATTTTTAATAATCTCATTTTTCATTATTATTTTTTCTTTCGTATTCAGTAATCTTCAAGAACCTCCAGAACCAAAAGAATTTGTTAAAAATAAAACTATAGCTAATTACTCTACTCTGTTTTTTAGTTACAAAGTAATAAGATATCCCACTAGCATTGAAATAAAACCAATAAAAGAAAATACAACAATAGGCTTTGCCATAGATCCAAGAAACCTAAATTTTGGAATAATTCCTTGTAATGGGAGTTTTGTAAAAAGAAGTATAGAATTGTTTAATCCAGAAAGAAAAAATGTTGAGATAATTTTAAAATCTTATGGGAATATTTCACCTTTAGTTTTTTTCAGTAAAAACAATTTTATTTTACATCCTGAAGAAAGAGTAAATATTGATGTTTTTTTATTTAGTAATAATACATTACCAGGAAACTACAGTGGAGAAATCGATTTAATAGTCAAGAAACTTATTTATAATTTTCTACCCATAACTTGATTAATGAAAAAAATTATCATATTAATCTGTTTTTTGTTCTTAATTGGGATTGCTTATTCTGCAGTTATAGAGGTTGGTGTAGCTGAAAATTTGAAAGGAAAAATTAGCTCTATAACATATGATAATTCTTCGAATCTTATCAAATTTTCAATAGAGTTCTATAACACTGGAAGTGTTCCCTATAAAGCAAGAATAAAAATCGAAATATTCAATAACAGTGAAGTAATTTTCAATGGATGGAGTCAAGAAAAAGATTTTATGCCTGGGGAGAAAAAACTTTTCGACATCTATTGGTACAATAACAATACTGGAAAATATTTTGCGAAACTAAAATCATATTTTGGAAATAGCATCAAAGAATATAAAAAATTTGAATTTTCAATAAAGAACTCTATAGATTCTGAAGATATTTTTGAAATCAAAAACTTTAGAACTTATGACAATTATATAATATTCGATGTTCAAAGCAAGAAAGATGTAAAAAATATAGTAATTATACCTTATCAATATACACTCGGCTGGATTTTTGAGCAAAAAGAAATAGCTAACATATCTGGAAATAGTTCAAAACTTGTTGTGCTTAATTACTACCCAACATTATGGACTCCTTCTAACATTAGTTTGGCAATAGTATCTGATAATGGAAAATATTATACAGAAAAAACACTTGAAATGAAAAAGAATGAAGGTCTGGTAGGATTTTTCTATTATATTATAGATAACATAAGGATTGCTCTATTTTCTTGATCAATATAGCTGCTATATTGTATCTATATAAATATAGAAAAGTTTATATATAGATTTTATATGATATCTATATAGCTACAATATAGAAGAGGGATTTTTTGAAAGAAGGATTAACAGATAACAATTTTGAGAAGAAAATTCTAGATTTATTAAGCAAGGAGTTACTTTCTGTTTCTCAAGTTGCTAAAAAATTAGGGATAAGAAGAGATGTTGCAGCAGGTTATCTAGAAGCGTTAAAAAATCAAGGAAAATTAGAATTCCATAAAGTCGGTAGATCTAATATTTACACAATTCCTAGGAGGCCTAGAAATGAATAAAATTCTCTTATCAATATTTTTGTTTTTAGTCACGATTCCTTTAGCCTCAGCCACACCTGTAATTCATGATATAAACATTTCACCTTCCCATGAACTCTGGTTAGGCGAAGATGCAATTATCTTTGTGAATTGTTTTGATACTGAAAATAATACAATAGAAAGAGTTTATGCAGAAATAAAAAGCCCAAACATAACTTCTCTAACTAAAGATTTTGATTATGTTAACGGAAACTATACTTTGTTAATTAAAACTTCTGACTTTAATAGAACAGAAAAATACAATGTAACTGTATTTTGTGAAAATGATAAAGGTAATAAAACTAGTAATTTAACGAGTTTCACAATTTCCAATCTTGAAGGAGAAATTAAAGATATTGTTCCAAATCCTGTTTATATTGAAGGTTCTGAGCCAATAGAAATTAATT
>JAFCFQ010000047.1 GCA_017608545.1 Candidatus Aenigmatarchaeota archaeon | reverse complement strand
CATATTTTCTTCAATGAATAATATCTCTTTGCTTCATCTAGGTGTTTCCTTAAATAATCTCTAAACAACAAATAGTTTTCATATTTCTTCACTGTTTTCCACATAAGGCGCAAGTGAATGTGTACTTTCTTTTTATGATAGAAACGGTCTCTATTAAAAAACATTCGGTATTTATCACCAGCATTTGTATTGTGAAAATAACCTATGGACTCTAATTTCTGGATAAATTTATTTGCCATCTTTTTAGTTGGAACTAATAATAAAATATCAACAATATTTTTTCCACCTAGCCATAGTACAGCTGAACTACCAATATGGTGAACTTCAAATTTTTCACCAAGATTTTTAATTAAAAATTTCTTCTCTTTTTCAAAATACCTCGGTAAGTTAGGATCATAAGGTTTGATTTTTACTGCTTGTGTCATGATATTCTTAATGTTGTCAGGTTTTAAAAAATCATTAATCTAAAACCTAAATTCTTACAAAAACTATTAAAACATTCAAGGAAATATAAGTTTTGGGTTCAACATGATCAACCCAGAAAAAAGAGCTGGAATTTCCTTTGTGATTTTATGAAAATAATCAAACGTGGAGCCGAGGCAATTCTTTATCTTGAAAATGATCATTTAGTTAAAGAAAGAATTAAAAAAAGTTATAGAATTCCTCAAATTGATGAAAAACTGAGAAAATTAAGAACAAGAAAAGAAGCAAAATTAACTCTAAGAGCTAAAAGATGTGGCGTCGAAACTCCAAAGATAATTTCCATTGATGAAAATAATTTTAAAATAACCATGGAATTTGTAGATGGGAAAAGATTGAAAGAATTTTTAAACGAAACAAATGATGAAAATAGAAAGAAGATAGTAGAAGAATTAGGAAAAAAAGTTGGTTTGTTGCATAAAAACGGAATTATTCATGGTGATTTAACAACAAGTAACATGATTTTAAAAGACAATAAAATATTTTTTATTGATTTTGGATTAGGAGAAATATCTAAGAGAATAGAGAGCCAAGCAGTAGACTTATCAGTTTTAAAAGAAGCCTTTAAATCAACTCATTTTAAGCATTTAAATCTATTATGGAAAAACTTTATAAAAGGATATAAACAAACTAACGATAACTTTAATAAAGTTTTGGACACTTTAAATGATATAGAAAAAAGAGGAAGGTATGTTAAAAGATGAATGAAACTGAACAAAAAAAAGTTGAGCATACAGAAGAAAAGAATATTGAACATAAAGAACATGTTGAAAAAGAATCAAAAGAAATAAAAATCAATTTAACTAGGCTTGGAAAGAATAAAAGAGAAGTTCTAGAGAATATAAGTTTCTATATTATTGTGATTTCTGCTATTATGGTTTCAGTTGGAATTGGTCTAGGTAGCTTCATTCAAGGAACAATATTTTTATCAGTTTTTGGTTCATTTTTTGTTATGGTTGGAATAGTGATTTATATCATATCTCAGTTCATAGAGGTGAAGAATGGCTAGAATGCATGCAAGGAAGAAAGGAAAATCAGGAAGTAAAAAACCTACTGTTCCTGCTAAATGGGTTACTTATAAGGATAAAGAAGTTGAGAGGTTAGTTTTAAAATTGAGAAAGGATGGTTTAAGATCTTCAGATATAGGAAGAATTTTAAGAGACCAATATGGAATACCTTCTGTTAAATCAATAACAGGAAAAACAATAACAAAAATTTTGGAAGAAAATAATCTTTTACCCGAAATACCAGAAGATTTATTGAATTTGTTAAAAAAAGCTGTAAATCTTAGGGATCATTTAGCAAAAAATAAGAAAGATTACACTTCTAAACATGGATTAGAACTTTTAGAGAGTAAAATAAGAAGATTAATAAAGTATTACATAAAAACAAAGAAATTACCTAAAGATTTTAAGTATGAGCCTGAAAGAGCTAAGCTATTAGTAGAAACTACAAAGTAATTTATATTGTTTTAATATAATATTATTTCTAATGAAACGATTAACAGACTTAATTAATAAGGCCATCGAAAAAATAGAATCTACAAAAAGTATAATACAAATAGTTTCTCATTTGGATTGTGACGGAATAGCAGCAGCATCAATTATGGCATCAGTTTTAATTCGAATGAACAAGAACTTTCAAATAACTTTTGCTAATAGAATTAGTGAAGAGTTAATAAAAACTTTGAAAGAAAGAAAACCAGAATTAGTTATATTCACTGACATGGGTTCTGGATATTTAGATTTAATTAATAAATTAAACCTTAATTTAATAGTTCTTGACCACCATCAAATAGAAGGCTCTCCCTCTGAAAACGTAATTCATATAAATCCTGAAGAATTTGAGTTGAAACTTTCAGGCTCTGGTATAACTTATTTGTTAGCAAAAGAAATGCTTAAAAACAATTCATTAGCACCATTAGCAATAGTGGGAACGATAGGTGACGTTTCTTATCCAACGAACTCAAAATTGTTTGAAACTCCTTTAATAGAAGCTGAGATAGGTTTGAATCTTTTTGGAAGATTTTCAAGACCTCTACACAAAGCATTGGAATTTTCTGGAATTCCTGGAATAAATGAAGAAGCGAAAGCAATTCAATTTTTATCAGAAATAGGAATAAAACCGCAAGAAGATGGTAAATGGAGAACTTTAAATGATCTAAGTGACGAAGAGAAGAAAAGACTTACAGACGCTATTGTTAAAGAAAGTTTAAAACATGAAAAATTCAGTAAAAAATTAATATTTGGAAATATTTTAACTTTGAAAAATTTTCCTGACGAATTAAAGGATGCTAAAGAATTTGCTACAATTCTCAATGCTTGTGCAAACATGAATGAACCAGCAATCGGTTTAGCATTATGCTTAGGAAATGGGAAAGCTTTAGAAACTGCTAGAAACTTATTAAAAGCTTATAGGAAAGTTATAGGAAATTATATGAAATGGATTGAAGATAATCCTGATAGGATAAAGAAAACGGAATTTGCAAATTATATATTAGGTGAAGATTTCATAAACGAAAATTTCATTGGAACAATAGTTTCAATGCTTTTCAGATCTACAGAAAAAACATTAATTGGGTTTGGAAATTCTAAAGATGGGATTAAAGTTTCTGGAAGATCCAAAGAAGTTAACATAAGAGATATTTTAGTAGAAGCTGCAAAAGTTTGTGGAGGAAAAGGTGGGGGTCATAAAAGTGCAGCAGGTGCAATTATACCTGCTGGAACCCAAAAAAAATTCATTGAAGTTTGTGAAAAATTGCTAAAAGAAAAACTTATAAAGATATAGAGCATATTTAATTTCTATGCCTTCAAAGCTAAAGGGTAAAGAATGGTATCAAATAGTTGCACCAAAGTTTTTTGGAGATTTTGTTATAGGTGAAACTATAGCTATAGAGCCAAAACAACTGATAGGAAGAGTTGTTGAAACAAGTTTAACAGATATAACTGGTGATGCTACTAAGTACTACTTAAAATTTTACTTCAAAATTGACGATGTGAAAGATAAAAAAGCTGTAACAAAATTTTTTGGGCATGATTGCACAAGAGATTTTTTGGCAAGAATCGTGAGAAGAAGAACAACAAGAATTGATACTAACGATATTGTAAAGCTAAAAGATAATAAAATTAGGATAAAATCTATAGCTATTTCTAATAGGAGAGTTAGCGAAGAAGTTGAAAGAAAAATAAGAAAAAACATAAGAGAATTAATAATAGAAAACGTTAGTAAAATGAAGACAGAAGAATTTGTTAGAGAAATTATTGATGGAAAACTTCAACAAAAAATAAGAAAAGCTATTAGTAAAGTTTACCCATTAAGACATTTCGAATTTAGAAAAACAGAAGTACTATCGCTACCAAAATGATTAAAGATGGAGATATTATAGAAATGCATTGTGGTAAGGGGATTGTAAAAATCATAGAACGGGCAAGTGAACGATAAGATGAATAACCAAAGGTTTGAGGTTAGTTTAAGTATTAAGCAGGCATTTCTATTTTTCTCTTTGCTTCCTCAAAGTAGCTTGAAGCTAATTCTAATCCTATCTTCATCAATATCTTTACCCTTGGGTTTTCTGTGTTTAGTTTGTATAACTCTGCTTTTCCTATCCTCCTTGTTTTTACTATGATGCCTTTCTTAATTAACTCTTTCCATATCTTTTCTATTGTTATCC
>JAFCFQ010000046.1 GCA_017608545.1 Candidatus Aenigmatarchaeota archaeon | reverse complement strand
CTTCTAGTTTCTTCTTTCTTCTCCTCTTTCTTTTCTTCAGCTTCACCTTTTGTCTTCTTTTCAACCTCCTCCTCTTCAACTTCTTCAGGTTCTTCAGTTTCTTTCTCTTCTATGCTTTTAACTTCTTTCTCTTCTTTCATTTCTTCAATTTTTGTTTCTCCAGGTTTTTTAACTTCCGGTTTCTTTTCTTTCTCAGATAATTTCAACATTTTTTCAACTTTTTTCCATTCTTTTTTCAATTCATCTTCAATTTCCTTTAGCCTTTTCTCATTACCAGCTTTAAAACTTTCATACTCTTCTTTAGTAATTTTTTTGTTTTCGTATTGTTCTTTAAGAGAATCCAAAAGCAACAATATATCTTCTCTTTCTTTTCTTAATTCGATTATTCTTTCAGGTAATTTTATCTCTACTATTGGCAAAACTTTATTTATTTCATCTATTTGTTTTTTGATAATTAAGATGTCTTCTCTTAAAGTATTCAAGTCTTTCTTGCTAACATAATTTTCAAATTTAACATTCAATGCATCAATAGATTTTATTACTTCTTTTAAACTTTCATCAAAATCTTCTTGTTTTGCTTTTAAAAGAACTAAATCATCTAAACCTCTACTCAAATCAATGAATTGTTTTTCCGTTTTTGCACCTATCCTTCCTATGTATTTTACTGCTTCATTAATATCTCGCAATTTTTCTTGAATACTCTTGTTTATATCAATTAAATTTTCAATACCACCTATACTCTTAAGCATTTCATAAAGTTTGTTTATTTTCTCACTAGCATCTTCAGATTTTTTTTGAAGTTTTTCAATTTCCAAACCATGTTTTTCCATTTTTGTTTTCGTTTCTCTAAATTTTTTTTCAACTTCTTTTGGTTTGACATTAGAAACCTCATCTTCTATTTTTTCCATTTTAACCATAGTTTCTTTTAAGCCAGCATCTACTTGGAATACCATTGATCTTATTTCTCCTATACTTTCAGAGATAGTTTGTATGGTTTCGTCAGTAACACGGTTAGTCTCTCTTATAGTTTCTATCATTGTTTTCAGTTTTTCAATTTCCACATTTAAATTTTCAATCTTTTTGTTAATTTCATTAATGTATGATGTTGATTTTGGTAAATTTTCTGTTTCTTCCGTTTGGGGCTCAGAAACTGATTCAACAAGTTCTGTAGTCCCTTCACTTATTTTAGGAGTTTCTTCTGGAAATTCACTTACCTTTTCTTCTTTTTTCTTTCTTCCAAACAATCTGCTAAAAAAGCCTGGTTTTTTCTTCTTTTCTTCAACTTCCTCGGGTTCTCCTTCAGGTTGTTCACTTAGTTGTGTTGCCAATTTTTCTATTACTTCAGGTGTAACTTCTTCTATTTCTCCAACTTCTAATTTTTCTTCTTTCTTCTCTTCCGGTTTTTTCTTTCTCTCTTTCTTCTTCTCTTTCTTTTCTTCTGAAGTTTTTTTGCCAGGCATTTTTTTCATCGATTTAAGCTTCTTTGAATATTTTTCTTTTAATTCCTTATAATCTTTTTCTGAAATATTTGCTTTTCTATATTCGTCTTCCAAATGAAGCAACAGGTCTTTTATATCCTTTTCTGTTTTCATAGAGTTCTTTCTTTTTTTCCTTTTCATTTCTTAGCACCCATTTTTTCGATCCTCTTTTCAATAGATTCTAGATAAGTTTCAGCCATTCTGAAAGCAGATGTTTTAACTTTGTCTTTAGCGATGTTTAATTCAACTTCTATATCGTAAGTATCTTTTTTCTTGGCTTTCAACTTCTTGATTTTAGTTTCAATTTCTTTTACTTTTTTATCTAATTTCATGTATGTATCAATTTCCTTGTCTGTTAATGCAAACGGTGAGTGTAATAGAGGTCTAAAGCTTACAAACCATGGTCTTCCGTGATTGAATTCTGGGTTCTGGAACAAACCAGTACCAATTGTGAGTCTTGTTACTTTTGATGCATAATCACTTCCATACTTTGATCTTACCCTTCCTATATCACCTTCATACTTTGTTCTCAATTGTATCTCGTTTGCAATGTTAGCCCTTATTGCTCCTTTGAAATCTAACAAAACTTGTGATATTAAGAATAATCCAATACCCCACTTCCTAAATTCTCTACAAGCTCTTTCTATTGCTACGTATCCTTTCTTTCCTCCATACTTTGGTAGTAATCTGTGAACCTCGTCATAAACAACAAGCAGTTTTATTTGTTTGGATTCTGGAGGTCTCATATCAAATATTGCTTGGATACTTCTTCTAACAAATTTGTCTAAATCTCCTCCTTTAAGTCTGTTCAATACAAAGACTGTTATTTCTCCAGGTTTCATGTAATCTTTTATGTTGATCGGCATTTCAGGATCTTCAACTAGTATGATGTTTGTCTTAAATCTTGTTGCATCAGTTGGTTTCAACCCGAATCTTGGATATAATTTAAGCATTGGTTGTAGTTTACATGGTTTCATGAATCCTGTCCATTGTGCCGTTGGATCAAAAACAATTATTGGAACCTTTCTTTTTAACAATTCTTCTGCGCATATCATAGCAGATACTGTTTTTCCAGAACCGGTTCCACCTGCAGCTATTGAATGCATTAAAAGCTGAGGAATACTTATATAAGCTTTCACATCGGTTTCAGCAATTTTACCAACTAACAAAGAGTCTGGACCCGCTTTTGGTAATGCTTTAAAATCGAGAGGTGCTATGTATCTTGCTTTAGCTGCTTTAGCTGCTCTATAAGCAGAGTACCATCTTATACTAATTATTAATGCAGGAACTCCACCAAGCAAAATAACATAAGTTATCCAATTCATGAAAGCTGCTTTTAATAATAATAAAGGCCAGGGCAATTTAGTTACATCAAAGTTATCAGCTGATGTTGCAAATTTGTTTCCATACCAGTAGCTTGCGTTAACTTCAATAATATATTTATCTTCTGGTGTATCTTCTGGAATTTCAATCATTCTTCTGTAAGTGAGAACATTATCCACAGCTAAAGTTTCTTTACTACTAGAAATTACATGTGTTTGGTTTCTTACTGGCTTGATGGAATATGTAACAGTTATATCTTCTACTTTTGCTGTTTCACCCATATTTATCAAAGATACCTCAAAACTAAGATTTGATCCAGGGTTAACATCTTTTGTTAATGCTTTTACTTTTACATCAAGCAATGGCTCTACAACTGGTTTTACTGTAATCGTTACAGGAATTCTATGCACAATGTTACCTGACTTAATGACTAAATCACCAGTATAAATTCCTGGCACAGCACTCAAAGGAGCTGTTGCTTTTATTTCACTAACTTCTGTTGACTTTGCTTTTATTGTGAGTGTTGGTTTTTGAATTGTTAACAAGGAAAATATTGGCCCCTCAACAGAAATTGTTGCTGTTGTACCACTATCAAGATTGTTTGTTATATCTACGGAAAATATTTTCGTTTCTCCTGGAACTAATGTAGTCTCTAATAAGGTAGATTTCACTTCTAATGGTACTGGTGCTGGTTGAACTGGTGTTACTGCAGCTGCTGCACCTCCACCACCGCCTGCTCCGGTTATAGTGATAGCTGCACCTGCACCACCAGCACCTCCTCCCCCGCCTCCTGGAGAAACTGGTGGTGGAGGAGGTATTTGATATGGACAATCTGCAGGACAATTTGTTGTACTTTCACCATAATCTGATTCACAATCTCCATCACCACAAATGAATTCTGCTAAGACATAAACTCCATTCAAACTCGAAACATAAGCACTAACTTTTAAACTAGTCAAATTAACAGAGTTATCGCTGTTATCTCTATCAATATTACTTATTCTTGTAAATAATGTATTATCTGTTGAGCTAACTTTTGGAGTCCAGTTGCCTGTATAACGATATATACCTAAGTGATTAGGATCAAATATTGGGAAACCACATTGACTGTTCAAACATTCTGAAAAGTCCATTGTGATTGTTACGTTTGAATATGGCAAAGTATTGTTTACATAAAATCCTTTTAATACTGTGCTTGACATTCTCACGTCAGGAATATTTCCAAAGTTTATTGGGTTGTAGTAATTTCTTGATATATTTGAGTTAAACAATTTTATTGTGTTAGTAAAATCTTGTCCTGATGTACTTATAACTAAATCATACATTTTGGCATCAATAGTTTCATTATAATAACCATTTGTTACGTTTGAGCTAAAGTTGAATCTTGCAGTTTCTGTTCCAGGTTCTAAGAACAAAAAGTTA
>JAFCFQ010000045.1 GCA_017608545.1 Candidatus Aenigmatarchaeota archaeon | reverse complement strand
TGAATGAAGAAAATTTTGAAAAGATAAAAGAAGGAGAAAAACTTGAAGAAAAGAAGGAGAATATTATAGTTATTAAAAAATCATCTTTGCTCATAATTATTGCTGTAATAATAGTTTCTATAGGAGGGTTAATAGGATTAAAATTAACCGGTTTTTTTAACTATGATAATACAACGAATGAAAATATAGAAATGATAGCATCTGATAGTCCCATTCTTGGAAATCCAGACGCAACTGTGTTCGTAGTAGAATTTTCAGATTATGAATGCCCTTATTGTGAGGCTGCTGAAGGCACTAATTATCAAGTAATATCATATCTGAAACAAAGAGATCCTTTATGGGAAGCTCCTATACCAAAAATAATAGAAGAATATGTAAATACTGGAAAAGTTAAAATTGTTTTTAGACAATATCCATTACATGAAAATTCTAAAAAGGCAGCAGAGGCAGCTAAATGTGCACAAGAACAAGGAAAATTCTGGAAATATCATCAAAAGTTATTTGAAAATTATAATGCATTAACTATTACTGATTTGAAAAAGTATGCTACTGAGTTGAGTCTAGATTTAAATCAATTTAATCAATGCTTAGATTCTGGAAAATATAAAGAAAGTGTACAAAAAGATATAAATGATGGTAAAGGTTTATGGGTCACAGGAACTCCAACATTCTTTATAGGGAATGAAGAAAAAGGATATGAAAAAATTGTAGGTGCACAATCTTTCTCTGTTTTTAAACAAATAATAGAATCAAAGATTTCTGTCTAACCATTCTCTTATTACTTCTTCTGGTAATGAACCTGAAATTTCTGCAACAACTTTCCCTTCTTTTATTATTTTAACAGAAGGTGTATTTTTTATTTCATAACTTTTTGCCGTTCCTCTGTTTTCATCGACGTTAACTTTTGCTAAAATAAATTTGTTTCTATATTCCTTTTCTAGTTTTTCTAATATTGGGTTCAAAATTTTGCAAAGTGTAGATAAGGGAGTCCAAAAATTAACTACAACCGGAATTTTCAATGATTTTTTCAAAACCTTTTCATGAAATTCTTTGTCATTCACTTCTATCATTTTATCACTATTCTAACATTTTTCTTTTTAAAATAGAAATAAATGAAAAGTATTATTGATACAAAAGTTATAACAGAAACCGTTTCTGTTTCATGACAAGATATAAAATAAAGCAAAGATGTTATTTCACAACTAGCAGAAGTTGGATCACAACTTCCAAAAACTAGTAAGTTGTAGATTCCATATGCGGAGTAAATTAAAGTTGCAAAAAATGCTATTGTGAACATCCAAGATATCATTCTGAAATTTCTATAAAAAAATCTAGCCAGTTTTGGCATTTTCATCAATTTAGAAGTTACTTTAGATTTTATTTTTTCTTCAAGACCAACGTTACATGGTTTTAGTTGAACCATTAAGAAAACGCATTTGAATGCATCATGAGCTAAAGGTCTATATCGTGTTGACACTATACTAAGAAATGAAAAAACTACCAATGCGACGATACATATAACCATTTAATCACTTTTTAAGTTTATTGTAAATCCAGATTATAAAACATGATAAGGTATACAAATAAATAAAATCAAACATTATATTCAAAGGAAAAATACTTCTATATAATTCGTAACTTATTTCAGTAATTATAAAAGACGGTAAAGCGAAAATCATATATATTATTTGAATAGATAAAACGTTTAAAAAAATTACAAGTATTAATATGATAAACAAAATAATTTTTCTTTTGTCTGGTTTGAAAAAAATTTTTAATGTGGGAATTTTCGATTTTTCTTTTTCAACCACTTCACCCTTAACTTTTCTATAAACTAAACCTGTTATAAAAGAACCGATTGCACTTCCTATTATTCCAATAATTGTAAACATTGTAGTTGTCATTAAAAACACATATTGTATGTTGGATCTTAAAATCTCCCTTTCTTCATGTGAAGGAAATAGAATTCTTGATTCTAATGGAAATAATGTAATTATTATTACTAAAATTACACTTATTAAAATACCTCCAAGAAATCCAACCCATATTCCATGTCTAACAAATTGTTTCTTTGATACTAAAGCTGTTATTACACCAGCCATAAATGCAATAATTACAGTCAATATAAAACCTAGTTCTGCTTTAAAATAATTACCAAAGAATGTTCCCAAAACAACATAAAAAATAACTCCTAGCAATAAACCTTTCCAATTCATTTTTCTTCACCTTTTGAAGATTTATTACAATTTACAATCTCATGGAACTTCATTTACCTAGTGTCTTTGCAATATTATTTAATTCCTCTATAAATATTTTCACTTCTTCTTCCGTGTTATAAAAATATAAAGAAGCCCTTACAGAACCTTTATCAAAACCTATATATTTGTGAAAAGCATGAGTACAGTGCATTCCAGATCTAACGCATATATTCTTCTCATCAAGAAAGATTGCTATTTCATGTGGTTGCATTCCTCTTATGTTGAAAGCAGCTAAAGCATTCCTGTTTTCCCAATCTTTTGGTCCAACTAATTCTAAATTATGAATTTCCAATAAACCTTCCATTAAAACTTTTGCTAACTCTCTTTCTTGTTTTTCAATGTTCTTCATTCCTATAGAAGATAAGTAATCAATTGCAGCTCCAAAACCAATTACTCCTGCATAATTTTGAATTCCAGCTTCAAACCTATGAGGAACATCCTCAATTTCAAAAGACTTTTTATCTAAAAAGGTGTCTTTTATAGTTTCTCCGCCTAAAATGAATGGTGACAATTCTTTTAATAACTCTAGTTTTCCATACAAACAACCAATACCAGTCGGACCACACATTTTGTGAGCTGAAAATGCTAGAAAATCAACATCCAATTTTTTGACATCAATTGGAATTCTCGGAACTGTTTGAGCACCATCTGCCAAAACTAATACATCATTATCATGAGCAATTTTTATTATTTCTTTTAAATCAACTTTAGTTCCTGTAACATTTGAACCAAAAACTATTGATATTAATTTTGTTTTTTTATCAATTTTTTCTTTAAAATCTTCGATATCAAAAATTCCTTCTTCATTACAAAAAACAAAATCCAAATCTATAACTCCTTTTTTTGATAAATGTAACCATGGTATGATGCCAGAACTATGTTCTAAATTCGTTGTCAATACCTTATCTCCTTTTTCAAATTTAAAACTACGAGAAATAAGATTTATCGCTTCTGTTGTATTCCTAGTCCAAATTATTTCTTCAGGTTTGGCTTTTATGAATTTTGCAACTTTTTCTCTTGCTTTTTCAAATTTTTCTGTTGTTTTTGTTGCTAACTTGTGGATAGATCTACCAGCACATCCTGTATATTCAGAATAATATTCCATTATGACATCAATAACTTGTTTAGGTTTTTGTGTGGTGCATGCATTGTCAAAGTATATTATAGATTTGCCATTTATCATTTTTTGAAATAAAGGAAAGTCCTTCCTTATTTCATTAACATTCATTCTATCCCCTAGTTCTAATCTTTTTTAGAAATATAAATTATTAAAATTAACCACAAGTTGCTCCAGTTCCACCAGTAGCACTTCCACTACTGTAGGTTTCTGAAAAACCTCTATTTGCTTGTTCTGTAGATAATTTTTGAGAACATCCAGAAGGTTCATCTTCAAAGCTGCAACATATCATTGTTTTAACAGCTTCTGCGCTTCTTCCACCGAAATTAAATTCTCTAACTCTAACACCATTCAAAATCAAAGTTGGTGATCCTGTAACTCCGTATTTATTTTGAAGTGCAAAATCTATTTTAGCATAACTAACTCCTCTATCAGGATCGTTCATACAAGCATCCAGTTTTGTTGTATCTATTTTAGCTTGTGAAAGACAATTTTCAGTTTCCCCTTTCTTTATGAAGCAAGCAATATAATCCCAGAATTTATCATTTTGTTCTTCCCTTATACATATTTGTCTCAAGTTTTCTGTAGCTTCTTTTTCACCATGCATTGAAGTTATGCTTTTTCCATCGCTTGAAACAGAACCTATGTATCTGACTTTTATGTCAGCCTTATCTCCAAAGAATTCTGCCACAGGAACAAGAACTCTTTGCAGTAGCAGACCAAAGGGACAATATGAAACTACAAAAGCTTCTAATTTTGGTTTGTCTACTTTTTCAAGATCTTCACAGGTTGATGGACCTTGTTGCTGTTGAGGGGGTTGTTCTGGTTTAGGTAATTCTTTGGTTATATCTAAT
>JAFCFQ010000003.1:3618-22700 GCA_017608545.1 Candidatus Aenigmatarchaeota archaeon | reverse complement strand
TTAAGTGTATTTTTCGCCCTTTCTTCGAACCGTTGTGATATTTCATCTCTTCTTCCTTGATAAAACGAAAAAGAAAAAATAAAAAATAAAGCATCTTGAGGATTTCTTAAATAAACATCCTTCCTTTTTATTCTATCCTGAAGGAATTTGAGTTCATAGTTTTTATGAAATTCTGCTATCTTCTTTACCAATTTTTTTGTATCCATACTCCCCTCACATGATTTTTAGGCGGCACTGAGCAATGTTATATAACAACATAATAACGTATTGCGTTATTACTTTAAATTTAAATAAAAAAGTATATAAATACTTAATCATATTTCTTCTTATGGATGTATTTGAAAAACTAAAACTTGAAATGGACGCAAGAGGTTACAGTACTAAAACAAAGAAAGGATACTTGTCATACAACAAAGATTTTCTGATGTTCATTAAAAAATTACCCGAAGAAATTAATGAAGTAGATGTTAAAAAATATATTGCTCATCTACTTTCAAAAGGTTATACAAAAATAACAGCGAATTTTGCGATAAGTGCATTAAAATTCTTTTATGGAGAAGTTCTAGGTAAGAAATTAGATATTAAAAGACCTAAAAAAGAACAGAAACTGCCAATTATTCTGACAAAAGAAGAGATTAGAAGAATGATTAAAGTAACAAAAAACAAAAAACACAAGCTTCTCATTGAGTTCATTTATGCAACTGGAACTAGGGTTTCAGAAGCTGTTAAAATTAAAATAAATGATATTCTTTTTGATGAGGGAATCATCATAATTAGAAGTGGAAGAGATAGACAAGTAATGCTTTCCACTAAATTAAAAATAGATATAAAACAGTTTTTAGAATCCAGAAATATAGATTCAAAATGGCTTTTTCATAGTAGCTTGAATCCTGAAAAGCATATCTCAATAAAAACTGCTCAAGTAATAATCAAAAATGCTGCCAAAGAAGCTAAGATTAAAAAAAAGGTTACTTCTCACACTTTAAGGCATAGCTTTGCAACTCATTTATTAGAGAGTGGAATAGATATTAGAATTATCCAAAAACTACTTGGACATAAAAGAATAACCACTACGCAAATATACACTCAGATAAGTAACCAAACGATTAAGAATATAAAAAGTCCAATCGAAAATCTGTAAGATGGTGATTTATGACAAGAATAGAAAAGCTTGAAATACAAGGTTTCAAGTCTTTTGCTAAAAAGACTTTATTAACATTTCCTAGTAATTTTTCTGTGATTTGTGGACCTAATGGGAGTGGAAAATCAAACATTCTAGATGCTATATGTTTTGTTTTAGGTAGAATTTCTGCTAAAAGTTTAAGAGCAGATAGAATGCTAGAAATGATATTTCATGGAACGAAAAAAAGACCGCCAGCAGATTCTGCTAAAGTTACAATCTGGTTCGATAATTCTGAAAAAGAGTTTCCTTTTGAAGAAGATAAAATATTCATTTCTAGAAAAATAAACAAAAAAGGAATTTCTATTTACAAGCTAAATGGAAGAACAGTAACAAGAGAAAAAATTCAAGAGATTTTAAGACCTGCTAGAATTAAGCCAGATGGACACAACATAATTTTACAAGGTGATGTAACAGAAGTAATAGAGATGAGTCCAATAGAAAGGAGAGAGATAATTGATGATATTTCTGGAATTAAAGAGTTTGATGAAAAAAAGAATAAAGCGCAAAGAGAGCTTTTGAAAGTTGAAGAGAGGCTTAAAGAATCTCATATAATTTTAAATGAAAAGAGAGCAAATTTGGAAAGATTAGAAGAAGAAAAAAAGACTGCTCAAAAATACCAAAAACTAACAACTGAGTTGGATAAATTAAGAGCTTCATTAGCAAAGGAAAAATTAAAAGTTGCTGAAAATGCAATAAAAAAACTTGACGAAAAAATAGAAAAAATAAAATCTGGAGAAATTGACAAAGAATTGGAAAAGATTGACAAAGAATTAGATGAAATTGAAAAGAGGAAGGATAAAATCTCAAAAAGACTTTTTGATAGAAGCAAAGATATTGCAATAATAAAAGAAGTAGAAAAATTAAAAGCTGAAATCAGAAGAAAAGAAGACAAAATCGAAATGAACAGGAATCAAATCGAAAGAATAAATGATATAATAAAAAGATTGGAATTTTTAAAACAAAAAGAACTTGAGAGCTCTGTTAGCAAAGCTGTTAAAGACATTTTAAATCTCGGGTGGACAGGAGTTTATGGTACAATAGCTTCTTTATCAAGAGTTTCTAAAAAATATGAAAAAGCGATTGAAGTTGCAGCAGGTCCTCATTTAAATGATATAATAGTTTCTAATAAAGATGTTGCAATAGAATGTGTAAGGTATTTAAAGAAAAATAAAATAGGTAGGGCAACATTTCTTCCTTTAGATAAAATAAAGCCAAGAGATAGTAAGAAGTTGAAAAAATTTGTTTTTGAAGATGGGGTAATTGGAATAGCTTTAGACTTAATAGAATTTAAAAATAAATATTATAATGCTTTTTCTCATGTTTTTGGAGACACTTTAATTGTTGATGATATTTCAACTGCAAAGAGAATTGGTATTGGAAATGCGAGATTTGTTACTTTAGACGGAGATTTAATAGAAAGATCAGGAGCAATTATAGGTGGATATTATACTAGAAAAAAAGCATTCATAGAAAGAGATGAAATAGAAAAGTACTCTTCTCATAAAATTCAACTTCAAAAAGAAATAGAAAAATTGGAAAACGAAATAATAAAGTTGAAAAAAGAATTAGAACAATTTACAGCAAAAGAGAAAATAGAGAGTAAAGAGTTAATAGAAATGCAAAAAGAAATGGAAAAATTGGAACAGAAACTCGAATCGTTAAGAAATAAGAGAAAAAGGTTGTTTGAAGAAAAAATGAATTATCAAGAGCAGATAAATAAACTAAGAATAAAAAAAGCAAGGTTTGAAGCTGAATTAGAGAATCTAAAGTTAGAGTTTGAGAATTATAAGAAGACAGAAACTTATAACTTGTCTCCAAGAGTTTTAGAAAATAAAATCAAAGAGACAATGAATAAAATTAATGCTCTTGGAGCGATAAACATGAAAGCTCTGGAGGAATATGAACAACAGAAAATTGTTTACGATGAATTAAAAGAAAAAGTTGATAAATTAACTGAAGAGAGAAATAAAATCTTGGAAGTAATAGCTGATATAGAAGGGAAAAGAAAAGAAGTTTTCATGAAAACTTTGGATGGTATTAGAAAAGAATTCAAAATCGTTTTTAGAGATTTAATGAAAGGTGAAGCTGATTTAAGACTTTTAGGTGGTTTGGATAGTGGATTATTAATAGAAGCTAGCGCTAAAGGAAAAAAGATGATGAACATTGACGCGATGTCTGGTGGCGAGAAAACCTTAACAGCTTTAGCCTTTTTGTTTGCTATTCAAAGGTTCAGACCTGCTCCATTTTATATTCTTGATGAAATTGATGCTGCATTAGACAAACCTAATACTAAAAAAACAGTTGAGTTAATTAAAAAGTATTCTACTAATTCTCAATTTATTGTGATTACTCATAATGAAGCTACAATTCAAGAGGCTGATTGTGTTTATGGAGTTTCTATGGAAGATGGAGAATCCAAGTTAGTTGGAATAAGGATGCCAAGTTAATTTAAATTTTTTTGTGTATTTATAAATATGCCTAAAAAAGAGATTAAACTGAGTTATCTTACGACAAAAAGACCAACAAATCCAGATAATTATCTAGATTTTCCTGTAGATTGGAGAGAGCCAATAGAGAAACCTTTAGTATTTTACAGAGATGAAAAGGGGAAAACATATGTTGTTGAAAGAGCTTTTCCTCACCCTCCAAATAAAGCTTTTTACGAGCTTCTACTTTCTCCAAGATATGTGTTTTCTAAAATAAGAAAAATAACAAAAAAAGAAGAGATAAAAATAGAAGACGAGAAAAAAGAGTTTGGTGCTAGAATGGATTTACCTTTGGAAATAGATGGAACTATAGTAAAAAGAAGAGGCAAAATCATACTAGTTTTAAGTGAAGATAATAAATGGATTTACAACTTTAGAAGAGAAGATTTAAATCTTTCTTAAGAATCTTCTTAAAACATCTTCTAGATCAGGTTTTCCAATTTCTCTTATTTCGTATCTAACTCTAGCAGCTGGTTTGTTAATATTTAAAAGATTTCTCAAATCAACAGGAGTTCCAATTAAAACACTATCGCAATCTACATTATTTATAGTTTCTTGTAATTCTTCCATCTGTTTTCTGGAATAACCCATTGCAGGTAAAACAGCTCCTAAATGAGGATATTTAACAAAAACATCTTTTATTGAGCCAACAGCTTTATCTCTAGGACTTATTATAAAAGCTCCAAGATTTTTAGCTTCAATCCATCCTGCCCCATGAGCTAAACTGCCATGAGTTAAAGTAGGACCATCTTCTACAATTAAAACTCTTTTACTCCTTATTAGTTCAGGTCTATCAACAAATCTATCCATCGCGGCTTTTATAATTACAGCATTTCTATTTATTGATTTAACATTATCAATGACTTGTTGAACATGAATTTGATTGGCTGTATCAACTTTATTAACTATTACAACATCCGCCATTCTAACATTCGTTTCTCCAGGATAATACAATAACTCATGACCAGGTCTTCTGGCATCTGCTACAACTATATGTAAATCAGGTTTAATGAAAGGCAAATCATTGTTTCCACCATCCCAAACTAATAAATCAGCTTCTTTTTCAGCTTGTTTTAATATTTTTTCATAATCAACACCAGCATAAACAATATTACCTTCCTCTAAATGAGGTTCATATTCTTCTCTTTCTTCAATCGTAGAATGATATTTTTCTAGATCTAATTTGCTAGAAAATCTTTGAACTATCATTTTTTCTAAGTTTCCATAAGGCATAGGATGTCTTATAACAACAAAATTGATTCCCCTAGATTTTAATATTCTACAAACCCTTCTTGTGGTGGGACTTTTTCCAACGCCTGTTCTAACACCGGTAATTGCTATTACAGGTCTTTTTGATTTTAACATTGTTTCTTTTGATCCCATTAACTTAAAATCAGCTCCACAAGATAAAACAAGAGAAGCTTTTTGCATAACTTCTTCATGAGATAAATCTGAATACGCGAGAATAACTTCATCAACTTTATATTTTTCAATTAGCTTAGGTAAAGATTTTTCAGGAAAAATTGGAATTCCTTTAGGATATAGTTTTCCTGCTAATGATTTTGGATAAATTTTGTTTTTCATTTGAATTTGTGCAACCGTAAAAGCTACAACTTCATATTTCTTGTTATTTCTAAAGAAAACATTGAAGTTATGATAATCACGGATCAAAAGCTTAAAACTTAAGATCAATCGCGACCTTGAGCACCCATGACTATGACTTTTCTTCTTTTCACATTTTCTCACCACATAATAGATAACTTTTTTTCATAACTCTCTAGATAAATTTATAAGATAATGATATTAAAGCTTTACTAGAGCAAAATGTTAACAGATCAACAACTAATTGATTTAATGGTTTCAGAACCAAGTTGGGAAGATGTAATCATAAAAATAGTTGCTGAAGAAAAAATGGATCCTTGGTCGATAGATATCATTAAACTTGCAAACACATTTTTAATATATCTCAAAAAAATAGAGAAATTAGATCTGAGAATACCGGCAAGGTTCATTTTAATAGCTGCAATTCTTTTGAGAATGAAATCTGATGTCTTAATAGAAAAAAAGAAAAAAATTTTCATTCCAGAATCTGAAAAAGAGCCTGATGAAATGCTAAGAATTCTTGCTTCAGTTCCGCCTTTACAACCACCTCTTAAAAGAATACCGTTAAGAAATGTTACATTGAATGAGTTAATAAATGCTTTAAGAAAGGCATATCAAGTTCAAGAAAGAAGAATTGAGAGGAGGAGAAGAGTTAAAAGAGCTGTTGAAATTGCAGTTCCTGTTCCAGAAGAAGATATAACAGAAAGGATAAACAAATTGCTGTCCCAAATTAATGAAGCCTTAGCAGAAGTAGATAATATAGAATTTTCCAGACTTGTAAAAAGATGGGGACGAAAAGAAATTGTAGAGGCTTTAATACCTTTATTACATTTGTCTCAAGATGGAAAAATTCATCTGCATCAAGAAAAACTGTTTAAAGAAATACTAGTCAAGTTGAGAGAATAATTTTATCTTTTAATTTAATGCTATAATTAATTATTAAAAATATAATATTGATTGAAATGAAAGGTGAAAAGTTAAAATCAGCAATAGAAGCTGCTTTATTCATGGCAAATAAGCCTGTATCAATTGAAAAACTATCAAAAATGTTAAAAACAGATTCTGAAAAAATAAAAGAAGTGATAGAAGATTTCAAAAAAGAGTTTGAAAAACCTGAGCATGGCATTCATATTTTAGAAACTTCTAGCGGTTATCAAATAAGAGTTAAACCAGAATTAGCTCCTTTAGTTAGGACATTAACTCCTTATAGAGATTTAGGGAGAGGATTGTTAAGGGTTTTAGCTTTGGTTGCATATAAACAACCAATTACGCAAGCAGAAATTGTTAAAGTTATTGGTAACAGAACTTATGAGTATGTGAAAAGACTAGAAGAAAGAGGATTAATAAAAACTATGAAACATTCCAGAACAAAAGCTTTATTTGTAACAAAAGAATTTGCAAACTATTTTGGTTTAGAAAAACCAGAAGATATAAAGAAGTTTTTTGAAGATTTTAGTAAAGAAGATTCGGCAGAAACCGAATAATAATGAAAACTTATAAAGTATTAAAATTCTATTCTAAGATATGGAAATAGATAGAAAAACACTTAAGGCTTTAGCAGCAGATACTAGATTGGATATTTTGAAAAGTTTAGGAAAAAGGAGAAAAACTCCTTCGGAGCTATCTAAAGAGTTAAATTTAGCACCTTCAACCATTATTGAACATTTGAATAAATTGGAAGAAGCTGATTTGATTAAAAAGGAAGAAACTGGTCATAAATGGATATATTATTCCTTAACCAAAAAAGGTTTAAGTCTAGTAAAACCAAAAGTTCCTACTCAATTTATAATTGTTTTAAGTTTGTGTTTCATAGTTCTTTTTGCTGGTTGTTTGTATTATGTAAATTATATAAGTGGTTATGAAAGACCAAGCACGCTCACAACTCCATTCACGGAGAAAACTCAAATACCTGAAGAAATTGAAGTTCCTGAAAAAATAGTACCTACAATTTCAGAAGGTAATTTAAGAAATATTACAAATACAACTAATACAACACCATAATTAGATAACATTTAATTCTTTTAATTTTCTATAAATTTCATTATGAATTTCTTCAGGCGAAATAAGTTTTGGTTTTCCATCTTCTTCTTTATAGCAATTTATTATTAACCATCCCTCCTTTTCAGCTATTTCTAAATATGTTTTTCTAACTTTTTCTTGATACTCTAAATCTTCTTCATGAATGTCTTTTTTCCCTTCTAATAGTTTATTTTTCTTTTCTCTTTTTGAAAAAAGTTTTTTCGAAATATCAGTTGGAACGTTTAACACTATTGTTGCATCTGGTTGTGGTATTCTACTATCAATAGCCTTTATCCATTCCCATATTTCAAATCTTTCATTACCTTCGAGCTTAGCAGCTTGGAATATGTTAGAGGCTGTGTATCTATCAGCAATAATATACATTCCAGCTTTTAGTTTCTCCTTAAGCTCTTTTTGAAATTGATATCTATCTAAAGAGTAAAACAAAGAGCCTATTTCAGGTGTTATTAATTCTTTAGGACCAAAATCTCCTTTTAGATATTTGGCAACAAAGATACCCAAAGGTGTTTTTTGATAGGTCGGAAAGCTAATTATTTCAACTTTTTTTCCTTCTTTTCTTAATTTTTCAGCAAGAAGAAGAGCTTGAGTTTTTTTACCAACAGAATCAGTACCTTCGAAAATTATCAATTTTCCTTTCATCAATAATCCCATTCATATCACAAATTGACAAATTATATGCTCATTTTTTCCAAAATTACAGATGAGTTTATATTTAATTTAAGCGTAGAATATTTTATAACTTTCGATAAATTTAAATTAATTACTGCTTAATAATAAATGATATTATGGTGAAGTTTGCTGCTGGTGGAGCTGTTTTTGATAGAAATTTTTACAGAGGTTTTTATGGTGGCATCCCAGACATACATGAAAGTAGAATGTTAATAATTAAGAGATCTAAAAGTGAGAGTGAAAAGTGGGGTGGAGCTAAATGGACGCCACTCTCTGAAACTTATGAAATAAAAAAAGATGGACCAATTTACAAAGAACCCTTACAGCATATTATGGGAGATGTATTGTTGAGAGGTTTCGAGGAAGAACTTAAACCAGATTCTGGTATGCCTATGCCCCATATAGAGTATATAGGAAACTACAAAGATCATGAAACTGGTTTTATAGTTTATGTATACTTGGGCCATCTTCATACCAATAGCCCTTGGTTTTCAAGAAAAGATTTTAAAAAAAGGTTTCATCCAGATCCTAAAGAGGTTGAGAAAATTGATTGGAGAACAATGCCTGAAATTATTGAAATGATAAAAGAAGGCAAATTTGTAAGTAAACAATTTATTGATTTTATTATTCAAGAAATAGAAAGGAGAGCTACAAAAAATGCTGCTTATTTTCCTAATTATTATTTAGATACTTTATCTAGGTTAAGGTATGATATTCAAAAAATTAAAGTTTAAAACAATATTTTATTTGCTGAAATTGTTTTCTAAAGTCAATCACTTCTTTTTTTATTTTTTCAGTATCTACGTTATCAATTAACGCATCTCTAAAGAATGATGATATCAGTTTCATTTCTCTCTCTTTCATTCCAAATCTTGTTAGTTCTTGAACTCCTAATCTTATTCCAGAAGGATTTTTTGTCGAATCGTTAGGAGAATCCCAAGGTAATGCCATTTTATTACAAATTATATTACATTTTTCAAGAATATCTGCAACAACTTTTCCTCCACCAAATTCTTTAACATTTACTATTACCTGATGAGATTCTGTAAAACCTAGTTCAGGACATAAAACATCAAAACCTTGGTTATTTAATGCTTTAGCTAAAGTTTTTGCATTTCTAATTATTTGGGTTGAATACTCTTCTCCAAACTCATTCATTTCCAAAGCAGTAACAGCCAAAGAAGGAAATCTATGAATATGAGTGTTTGACACGATTCCAGGAAATAGCATATTTTCTATTTTTCTCCAATCTTTTTCATCTAGATTATCATTTCCGATTATAATTCCGCCTTGAGGTCCTTGAAATGTTTTATGAGTTGAAGATGTAATTATATCTACACCTTCTTCAAAAGGTTTTTGAAATTTTTTATTATAGACAAGACCAAAAACATGAGCAGAATCATAAACAATTTTTATATTTTCATCTATAGATTCTTTTATTTCTTTTATTGGATGAGGAAATAAAAACAATGAAGCACCAAACATAACTATTTTTGGATTAACTTTTTTTATTATTTCAACTGTTTTTTCAACATCAATATTCATTTTTTCTTTATCAAAAATCATGTCGACATTTTTTAATCCTCTTACTCCAGCTAATCCCCATTTTGTATGACTTACATGAGCCCCATTTGGTATTCCTAGACTAACTAAAATATCTCCTGGCTTTGTAAATGCTGCATAAATAGTTAGGTTTGCTATACCTCCAGAAAGAGGCCTCACATCAACAAACTTTGTGCTAAACTTCTTTCTAAAAATTTCATTACAAAATTCCTCTATTTCATAAGAATGTCTAGTCCCTTTATAATGACAATCTTTTACTGTATGTTCATTATACCTTCCTTCGAAATCAGAAATAAATAATTTTTCTGCTAACGGTGACATAACACTTTCAGAGGCAATTAAATTTAAACATTCTCTTCTTCTCCATTTGTTATGATTTTCAACAATTTCAATTACTTTATTAATCATTCAAACACTTCTTATTGTTAAAAAACCTATTATTGTAAAAATTATGACTGTAATTATTAGTATTATTCCTAATGTAAAATTATCTGAACCTCCTATAAGTAATTGAATTCCGACATAAGCCATAATAATATCTCTTATTAAACCTTTTATTCCCATTAAATCACATTGATAAAAATTTCTCTTTAATTTTAGTTATGTTACATTCTTTAGGTTTTAACTCACCTTCAGGACAATATCCTAAAGCTACACAAGATGGTCCTGCTTTTTCAAATATTACAGGAGCAATTTTTTTAACTTGTTTAAGCATTTCTATAGCAACTTTTCTTATTTCCCATTGAGCTCTTTTGCAGCATCTTAACTTGAAAAAATGTAATAATTCTCTTGCATTCATTGTTACAACAATATTAGTTTTAGTTGCATTTGGTAAATAAAATCTAGCATCTTCACTAGGAAACCCTTCTTTTAATGCTTCTTGATACCAACTGGCGATTATTTTCATTCTTTTTTTAAATTTTTCTCTTTTTTCTTTATCATCATAAGTTGGCGGAATTACATACCATTCATCGTTATCAGTTGTTATTTTTACATATCTCTGACTTTGTTGAGTATAAGATGCTATTCTATGTCTTACTAATTGATGAGTTAAAGCTCTAGAAACACCTTCTAAAGAAAACGTAAATGATGCGTGCTCGATAACAGAATGATGGCCATAAGAAATTACTTTTCTTAAGATTTCTTTAGCTTTTTCTGGAGTCATTTTATCCTTTCTTAAGGATGCTCCTTTTTCTCTAAAAGAAGTAGCAGCTGATAAAGCACATAACTCTTCAGGGTTTGGTGTATAACCAAGAAGTTCAACTTTCATGTATCCTTATTTTCGTCTGAAATATTTAAAGTTTACAGAATTATTTTTAACATAAAAATAATTTATATGGGCCTGCCAGGATTTGAACCTGGATCGCCAACTCCCGAAGCTGGAATTCTAACCAAGTTAAACTACAGGCCCCAAAAATAATATATTTTAATTGATTTTAAAGAAATACTTCTACGAATGCTCCTAAAAATATAGAAATAATACCTAAACCTAGCAGGATTAAAGAGTCTCTAAAAACTAGTAAAAATTCTTTACTTAAAAATTTTTCTCTTATCAATCCTACAGACAAAACACCACCAGCTATACCTGCTAAGAAATAACCAAATATTTCGATTGGGGCGTGAGGAATTATACTTATTGTTCTAACCATGAACTCTTCTATCAAACCTTTCCTAATAAAAGAGGCTAAATATATGGCTAAAATAGAGGCATTCCAAGCCAAAATAACAACAGCTCCAACTCCAATCAAAAATGATAAAATGAATGACAAACTCATAACTCTTAAGTTATTCCATAGTATTATATCCATAATTTCAGGAGACAAAGCCTTTCCTATAGCTTTTCCTGAAGATATAGAAGTAATTCTCTCTATTTCTAGTATTTGGTCTTCAAAAGTCTTTTCAACAAAATCTTCCTCTAATAAAAATGGAGAAAATAAAACCGTTAAAAATATAGCTGTAAAAACCCCTAAAAATAACAAAGTAAATATTTTCATTGCTTCATCATGTCTATCGAAAAAGTCTTTGTGTATTTTATGTTCAGCTTCTTCCCTTTCAACTTCTTCCTCCTCCCTAAAGACTCCGTAGATTATAGGCGCTAAACCCACTGTGATGAATAAAGTTATTATTTTTCCAGTTGATTTTCCTGGAAATATCATATTTGCTACAAAGATTGATATAAAAGAGATTATAGTAGATAAAACAAACATGTCTATTGGATGTTTTATAACTTTTTTAACTGGAAAAATTGATTCTAAAACCATATGTATAATAATTAAAGGTCTTATATAAATTTTTTAAAAATAAAAAGTAATTTTTCTCTTTAGTGGTCAATCATATATAAATAATTATATTTCTATTATTTTTTGTATGGCTCAAGAGAAGCTCATAAAAAGAAGACTACCTTCTGTAGAAAAAGAGATAGCAAACATTAATCCAGAAATCGATGTCAGAGTTAGATTAATAGGAACCGTAATTGATACAACACCAAATTCTATCATCATTGATGATGGGACAGGAAAATTGGAAATATACTTTGGAGAGAATTTGAACATTAAACAGGGTCAACTGGTAAGGGTAATAGCCAGAATTTTACCTTTAATAGATAGTTTTGAATGTAGAGGTGAGGCAATACAAATTTTAGATGATTTTAACCTAGATTTATATAAAAAAGCAAGAAAAATTATTAAAAATCTTTGAGGTGATATACTTGTTCAAAGCTGTTACAAAAGAACCTAAAATATTAAGAGATAGTATAGATATAATTTCTCAATTAATAGATGATGGTTTATTCGATTTCAAAAAAACTGGTATAGAGCTAGCTGCAGCGGATAGAACAATGGTATCTTTTGTAGATTTTAAATTAAAACCATCCGCTTTTGAAAAATATGTTTGTGACAAAGATGTTAGTGTTGGAATAAATTTATTGAATTTTTTAACAGTTCTTAAAAGGGCTAATGTAAATGATAAGTTAACTCTTAACTTGGATGAAAAAGAGAATAAGTTAGAAATAATTTTAGAAGGAAATTCTATTAGAAAATTTTCACTACCATTGTTACAAATCTCGAAAAGAGAAGTTCCAGACGTAGATCAATTGTTGAAGAAATTTACTGCAAATGCTGAAGTTAATTCCAATATTTTAGAACAAGGAATAAATGATGCTGATATAATTGCTGATTCTATCATAATTGAATTATCTCCAGAAAAATTAAGAATGTATGCAGAAGGTAACAGTAGCAAAAGTGAATTAAAATTATTTAAAGGAACTGATATTTTAACTAACTTAGATGCAAAAGAAACAGTTAGTGCTAGATATTCTTTAGAATATTTAAAGAAGATGATAAAAGGTTCTAGGATATCTGATAAAGTTAAAATAATGCTTGGAAAAGATTTTCCACTAAGACTAGTTTTTGAAAATGAGAATATTTTCTTGAGTATGATTTTGGCTCCTCGAGTAGCAGAAAGCGAATAAAATCATATTTTTTCATAAATCGCAGCTAATATTACTGGTAATATTATAGTAGCATCGCCATCAACAGTAACATATTTTGCTTTTTCTTTTACTTTACCCCAAGAAACAGCTTCTTTTAATCTGGCTCCAGAAAGACTCCCATCATATTGAGTTGCAGTTGTTATAAAAACAGCATAATCTAAACCATTCTTGAATTGATTCCACCATATTACATGATGTTTAGAAATTCCCCCTCCAATCATTAATGCTCCTGTTTTTTTATTAGTAAAAGCAATATCTGCCAACTCTTTTTCATCTTTTAAAATATCGATTTTAAATTCATGATCTTGAGAAAACCATACTAGATTGGTTCCAAATGCTCCATCTGTTATTCCAGGAACATAGATTGGAATGTTTTTTTTAGAAGCTTGATAGAGAATGGAATTTTTATCTTTTAACCTTTTACCAAATTCATGTATTATTTCTCTTCCAGACCATTCTTTTTTAATCTTTACAAGTTCCTCAAGAACAGGATTCATATTCTTCTCTAATATTATACCATAGCTCTCATTAGGAACAAGTATATTCCCTAATCTGTTTACTCCTAATTTGTGTAATTCGGCATCATTCAATTCGAAAGAGCCATGATAATACTTCCCTCCATAAGCTCTTGCTAAATCATGATCTAAAGTTCCACATGTCGTTATTATGATATCAAATAAACCTTTTTCAATTGCTTGGGCTATTGCCCCTCTTAACCCTGTTGCAATTATGCATGCTGGAAATGAAAGAAATCTTTTACATTCTCTATCCTTTATCATGTCTTCCAAAATATATACTGCTTTAGCCAGATTTTTAGCTGAAAACCCACCTGAAGAACTCATCTGGCTGATTAAATCAGAAAAATTAAGTTTTTCTAGATTCATATCTTTTACTTCTCTTTTGAGTAGATCTTTCATTAAATCAATATTTAAAATTTAATATTTATAATTTTAAACATTCTTAGAAAAGATGATATTCTTTTTGATTCTGCTATAGATGGCTTTCTAATAGGAACATCAATAAAAATAATCAGTCAAGGTTATTATGAAGCTCTTTTAGGATTTGCTATAGTAGGAGCAAAAATCGTTTTTGATTACAAAATGTTGAGTGAGAATGAACCAACATTATTTGGTGGATTGATTTATTACAGAAACGAAATAAAAGATTTTTTAATAGAAAGTATAAAGAGTGTTAAAAAGAGAATAAAAAATCTTAAATAATATTATTTTATATTCTTATTATGAATTACTTTGAAATTCTTAAACATTATTCTAATCCTATTATACAAAAAGAAATATTATCTGTAGCCAAAGATAGAGAAGTTGTTGGCTCTTTAAAAGATGGTTCTTATTTGAAGAGGCCTGATACTTTATTGTACCCAAAAGATATAGAAGAAAGAGTAAAAAAAGGTGTTGTATCATTTCACTGTTCTGTAGAAAAATGGTTCCAACCGATGCAGTTATCTGTAAATTTAAGACAAGAAGAATTAGATAATCTAAGAAAGAGTTTTGATTTTTTAATTGATATAGACGCCAAAGTAAAGTTAGAACATGCAATTGCTACTGCTAAAGTTGTTTATAATTTCCTAAAAGATTTAGGAACAAAACCAACTATAAAATTTTCAGGTTCTAGAGGTTTTCATATTGGAATCTCAAGTAATGCATTTCCTGAAAAAATTGATTTCAAAGAAACTAGGAAAAGATATCCAGAAATACCTCAAATATTGGCAGAATATATATCTGAAAAAATAAAAGATCAATTATTAGAAGAATTGATAGCATTAGAAGGAGGGGTTGCTTCTTTAGTAAAAACTGTGGAATCAGTTTCTGAATTATCACCTTATGAATTTGTTGATATAGAAAAAAATTGGGGTAATCGTCATTTGTTCAGAATGCCATACTCATTACACCCTAAGTATTGGTTAGTTTCTTTACCAATAAAATTTAATGATTTAAAAAATTTCAAAAAAGAAATGGCAAAACCAGAAAATGTAAAAATCAATGTTAAATTTTTAGTTAACAAAGAAGGAGAAGCTACAGAATTATTGATAAAAGCTTTGGAATGGAAAGCTAAACAGCCAAGAGAAATTATAAAACCTAAGATTATAAAGAGAAAATATAAAAGGCCTATACCAGAGGAATATTTTCCTCCTTGCATTAAGTCTATATTGAAAGGCTTAACAGATGGAAGAAAGAGATCTTTATTTACTTTAGCAACGTTTTTAAGGGCAATGAATTGGAAACAAGAAGATATTGAAAAAAGGATAAAAGAATGGAACTTGAAAAATTCTAGGCCTCTTAGTGAAAGAATTATTAAAACCCAATTGAAATGGCACTTCAGGCAAAATAGGGAATTAATGCCAGCTAATTGTCGTTCTCATCTTTTTTATGTTTCTATTGGAGTTTGTAAGCCCGATCAATACTGTCAGAAAAATCCTGTGAACTATCCATTCAAATTAATGAAAAAAAGGAAATGACTGTTATCTTTATTAGTTTTTATTTTTATACAGTTTAATATCTAGTGATGATATGGAATTAATAACTTATGAGACTATTAGAAATGCTCATAGAGCAGAAAAAGAAGAAGAATTACAAAAGCTTCCAGAAGGATTTTTTGAATCTGTTAGAAACTGGTTTAAACACAAGGAAAAAATGAAAGATACCACTTCTCTTCTAGAGGTTGAAAATGCAAAAAAATTGTTGGAAGACATAATAAACAGAAGGCAAAAGAAGATTGTTCTAGCTGCTTTAAGTACTGTAAGAGGACAACTACCTCCACCAAATTTGACCGATGAAGAAAGAAAATTCTTTGATGAAATTGTTAATTCTTTAAAATCTTTTAAAAATGAAATGAACGAGAAATTTAGGAGTTATGATGAGATTGTTGAAGAAAAGATTGAAGAAGCTAAAAAAACTGTAGAAGAATTAAAACCAAAAGAAGAGAAAATAGAGAAACCTTTTGTTAAACCTAATGGGAAATTACTAGTTAAGATATTAACTGATTTACCAAGATTTGTTGGAAGTGATTTACAGGCTTATGGTCCATTAAAAGCTGGAGACATAATAACTCTACCAGAAGATGTTGGGAAATTATTAATAACAAGAAAAGTGGCGGAAAATGTATTAGAATGAAAAGGGATAATAACTTTTTTTCTTAGATAATAAAACGAATATTGTAAAAATTGAAAATATGATTAGCAAAATAGCTACTTCTAAACTAATTATTGAAGGCATTATAAAATGTCCTGTTTGGTTTTCTGTTGGCATTAAACTGACCAATGTCAAAATTATTACAAGAATAAAAAAAGCGACAACTAAGTTTTTTACATCCATAAAAGGGATTAAGCTTTTAAACTTTAAAAGTCTATCTATCGAATATCTTTATTAATAAAATATTTCATAAATTTTGATATTAGTGATAATATGGAAATACCAAAAATACAAAAACGCTATTGTCCATTTTGTAAAAAGCATACAGAGCACACTGTAAGAAGAGTTAGCCCTAAAAAGGTTAGAGGACTACTTTCTCACGGTCAAAGAATATTCAAAAGGAAAATGAAAGGTTTTGGAAGCTATCCAAGAACAAACCCCAAAGGGAGATCAAAACCAACTAAAAAATTAGATTTGAGATATAAATGTAAAGAATGTGGAAAAGAACATACAGTTGGAAAAGGTTTTAGAGTTAAAAAATTTGAAATAAAGAGGAAGATGTAATGAAGGAAATAATTCCTAAACCTAAAAGTAAGTTTTTAAAAGTATGTTGCCCGAAATGTAAAAATGAGCAAATAATATTTAACAGATCTAGTTCTCATGTTAAATGTTTAGTTTGTGGGTTCGAGTTGGCTGAACCAACAGGTGGGAAAGCTAGAATCAAAGCAAAGGTTATTCAAGTCCTATAATACCATTAATTTAAAAAATTCTAGTTCTATAAACTGTTTATGACCAAAGAAGAAAAATGGCCAGAAAGAGGTGAATTGGTAATAGGAACTGTAGTTAGGATTAATCCTTTTTCTGTTTTCATATCTTTAGAAGAATACGATAAAAAAGAAGGGATGGTTCATATTTCTGAAGTTGCTGGGAAATGGGTAAGAGATATAAGAAAATTTGTTAAACTTGGGGAGAAAGTTGTTGCTAAAGTTATGTATGTGAATAAAGAAAAAAGACACATAACTTTAAGTTTGAAGCGAGTTAGAAAATATGATGCTGAAGAAAAAATGAGAGAATATAAGAAAAAATTGAAAGCTGAAAAAATGTTAAAAGTTTTAGCAAAGAAATTGAATATGAGTTTAGAAGAGGTTAACGAAAAAATAGTAAGTGATATTGAAGAAATATTTGGTAACGTTTTTGATGTATTTCAAATGGCTTTAACTCCTCAAGGTTATGATATCTTAATAAAAAAGGGAATTAAAGAGAAATGGGCTAAAGCAATAAAAAATGTTGCAGAAGAATTAATTGAAATAAAAGAAAAAACCATAAAAAAGATCATAGAATTAAAATGTTATAAGCCAAATGGAGTAAACATAATAAAAAAAATCTTAATTGACGCAAAAAAGCAGTATGGAATAGAGATAAAATACATTTCAGCTCCGAGATATTCTTTAATTTTTAAAACAAAAAATCCTAAAGAAGGAGAAAAGAGAATTAAGGAAGCTGTAGAGTATATCATCAAAAAAATAGAAAATTTTGATGGTAATGGCAAGGTTGAATAAATGTTACTAATGAAATGCCCTAAATGTAAAATTTATACATTAAACAAAAAATGCCCTGTTTGCAAAATGAAAACTATAAGTGCACATCCTTTAAAATTTTCATTAGAAAAAGAAAAAAAGTACGGAAAATATAGAAGGATGGCAAAATGACCGACCCAATTTTTCTTGGTATAATTGGTTCATCCTTTATACTTATATCTTTCTTTTTGGATCTGTTTGATATTATGGAAGAAACATCAAAAGTTTATTTAGGTTTAAATATTTTTGGTAGTTTATTTTTATCTTTTTATGCCTATTTAGAAAATGTTATCCCATTTTTAATTTTAAATACTATTTGGACTATAGTTTCATTTGTAAAATTACTAAAAGTCGAAAGGCAAAGATTTAAAAACCCTAAAATCAAAAGTGTTTAACATGCTTGAAACAAAGATATTTGTAAATAAAAAACCTAAATTGAAAAATCCTATTTGCGTTGTTGGCTTACCAGGTATAGGAAATATAGGTAGGATTGCAGTTGGATATATGGTTCATGAACTCAAAGCCAAAAAGTTCGCAGAACTTTATTCACCATATTTCTTTCCGTTCGTAATGATACATAATAACATGATACATACATTGAGAAACGAATTTTATTATTGCAAGATAAAAGGAAGAGATCTCATCCTTCTTATAGGGGATTGCCAAACATACGATCCAAAAGGTCATTATGAAGTTGTTGGAAAAATTTTAGAGTTTTTGAAGAGTTTTGGCTGTAAAAATATTATAACAGTTGGTGGTTTTGGAACAGGAAAAGTTTCAGAGAAACCAAAAGTTTATGGTGCTGCAACTGATTATGAAATAATAAAGAATTATAAAAAATATGGTATTAATTTTGACATAAGTGGCCAAATTGGAACAATAGTTGGGGCGTCAGGATTGTTAGTTGGTTTGGCTAAGTCATACGGAATGGAAGGCATGGTCTTGCTAGGAGAAACAACAGGGTTTCCTATAATTACTGATCCAACAGCAGCTGAAGCTGTTTTAAAAATATTAGAAAAAATTTTAAAGATAAAAATCGATTTAACAAAACTTGATGAAAAAGTAAAAGCAATGCATGAATTTATTAAGAAATTAGAAGACATACAAAGACAAGCAGCAGAACAAATGAAAAAAAGAAAGAAATCAGAAGAATTAAAATATATTGGATAACAGTGATTTTATGGTTAAAAAGGAAGTTTGTTCAAATGAATACACAAGATTCGAGAAGGCAAGAATTATTGGTGCAAGGGCTTTGCAAATAGCAAGAGGAGCTCCTGTAATGGTTAAAACTAAATTAAAAGATCCTATAGAAATTGCTAGAAT
>JAFCFQ010000003.1:0-3612 GCA_017608545.1 Candidatus Aenigmatarchaeota archaeon | reverse complement strand
AAAAAATCTGAAACTCCTTAATTTGATAATATGATAAAAGATTTGAAAATATCTCAAGTTTATAATTCTGTTAAAGAAAAAACCATAAAAATTTCGATGAAAACTGAAAAAGGAATTTTTACAGCTTGTGCACCGTCTGGAACTTCTGAAGGAGATTATGAAGCCAAAACATTAAACAACGAAATTATTATAAAAAATTTCCCAGAAATAAAAAAGAAATTTATCGGAAAAAATGAAAAAAATGTAGACAAAATAATAGAAAAAATCGGAGTAGAAAAAATAGGTGCAAATTTATCTTTGGTTCTTTCTATTGCAGCAATAAGAGCATTATCGAAGAATGATGTTTATAAGTTTCTCAATAAAAAAGCTCATATTTTTCCTTATCCTTTAGGAAATGTGATTGGAGGTGGGACTCATAAAGGTTATACATCAATACAAGAATTTCTAGTTCTGCCTGCTAAAGCTAAGAACATAAAAGAAGCAATAAAAATTAATCACTCTATATGGGAAGATGTTGGAAGATTTGTTAAACTAAAAGGAATTCTTTTAGGAAATAATTATGAGGGTGCATGGATGTGTAAGTTGGATGATATTAAAACTTTAGATATTTTAAGTGTAATAGCAGAAGATTACGAAGCGAAAATTGGAATAGATGTTGCTGCTTCTGAAATTTATAAAAAAGGTGAATATTTTTATAAAAATTCTAAAAGAAAGCTTTCTTCTGAAGAGCAACTAGAATTCATTTTAGACTTAATAAAAACTTACAAATTGTTCTATGTTGAAGACCCATTTCATGAGGATGATTTTAAACATTTTTCTGAATTAACAAAAAAAGCTAATTGCTTAGTGGTTGGTGACGATGTTTTTGCTACCCAGCCTTATAGATTAAGGCTTGGAATAAAGAAAAAAGCAGGAAATGGAATCATAATAAAACCTGATCAGATAGGACTTGTTTCAAAGACTTTAGAGACTATTAAAATTGCAAAGAAAGCAAATTATAAAACAATAGTTTCTCACAGATCTAGAGACACGACAGATAGTTTTATTGCTGATTTGGCAGTTGGTACAGAATCTCCCATTATAAAGTGTGGAATCCATGGAAAAGAGAGAACTTCAAAATTAAAAAGATTAGTAGAAATATGGAAAAAAGTTAAGAAACCTGAAATGGCAAAATTTTGAATTTAAAAACTCACAATAAAACATTTTTATTTAGGGTAATTAAAATATAAACATGCCAAAAACGAAGGAAAAAATGGAAATTTTACAAGAACAAGAAGTTTTACTTTCAAAAGAAAGGACAATTTTATCCTTTATGAGAACAGGATTAGCTTTCGTTACAGCTGGAATTGCCATTGCTGGTTTTTTCCAAACTTTTGAAACAGCCCAAATTGTAGGTTATATTCTGATTGGAATAGGATTCATAGAAGTTTTTGAATCAATAAGAAGACTTTTATTGAAACAAAAAGAAATGGAAGAATTGAAAAGATATATCAGGGAGCATTGATTTTTTTCCATTTAGGGCCTTCTGGAGTATCTTCAACTAAAATTCCTTTTTTCTTTAATTCTTCTCTTATTTCATCTGCAGCATCAAAATTTCCACTTTTCCTATATCCTTCTCTTTTAATAATCAAATCCATTATTTCCTTAGGCAATTCTTCTCTTTTTATTTCTTTCTGAAGAATTCCAAAAATATAACCTAATTCTTTGAATGTTTCTATTATTTTTTCTCCCATCTCTTTACCTATTTTTCCATTTTTATCCAAAAATCTGTTAACTTCTTTGGAAAGTTCAAAAAGATGAGATAAAGCTAGAGGAGTATTAAAATCATCATTCATTGCTTCTTTGAATTTTTCTTTTGTTTTTGTTAAAATTTCTTCTAATTTATCTTCATTTTCAACTTTTTCATCTTTCATAAAATTGAGAATTCTGTTCAATAAATTGTAAAAGTTTTCAAGTTTTTCTTTTGCTTTTTCTATTGCTTCTTCATCATAATCTACAGGTTTTCTGTAGTGTGTAGAAATATAAAACATTCTAATTACTTCTGGTTCGTGTCTTTTTAAAATCTCTCTAATTGTTATAAAATTTCTCAAAGATTTCGACATTTTTTCTCCTTTTATTTTTAAAACACCACTGTGTAGCCAATATTTTACGAATGGTTTCTTTCCAGTTGCTGCTTCTGCTTGAGCTATTTCATTCGTGTGATGTGGGAATATCAATTCTGTTGCACCACCATGTAAATCGTATTGAGGGCCAAATATTGTAATAGTCATTGCTGTGTCTTCTATATGCCAACCTGGCCTTCCTTTACCCCATGGAGAATTCCAAAAGGGTTCGCCTGGTTTTGTAGACTTCCATAAAGAAAAATCATAAGGATTCTTCTTTCTTGGATCAGGCTCAATTCTATGTTTTTTTAGTTCTTCTATGCTCATTCTTGATAATTTGGTATAATCTTTGAATTTACTAACATCATAATAGACATCTCCATTAACAACATAAGCATATCCTTTTTCAATTAATGTCTTAATTTGTTCTATCATTTTGGATATATATTCTGAAGATTTTGGAAAAAGATCAATATTTTGTTTAACTCCTAAAGCTTCCATATCTTCAAAAAATCTTTTTATATAAAATTCTGCTAATTCTTTAAAAGAAATTCCTCTTTCGTTCGCTCTTTTAATTATTTTATCGTCTACATCTGTTATGTTTTGAACATAAAATACTTTAAATCCTAAATATCTTAACCATCTTACTATTACATCAAAATTTATGTAAGTTTTTGCATGACCTAAATGAGCATCGTCATAGACTGTTTGCCCACAAACGAACATTTTAACTTTACCTTTTTCTAAAGGAATGAATTCTTCTTTTTTTCTAGTTAAAGTGTTGTAAACTTTTAACATATTATCACCATGAAGCGGGGATTGGGAGTCGAACCCAACTCTGTCGCTCTGCAGGTTCGGCTTCCTTAACTAGAGGTTAAAGGAATCGACCGCATAGCCGTTGCAGCATCTCTGTATCTGCCATCCCCGCATGATAAAAATTCTATTCTATCTCTTAAATTTGTTTTAGGCGGACAATACCCCAATCTTTTCCAAATTAAATATCTTGTTATTAAATTAAAGTTTTTAATTCCTATTTCTTTTAACCATTTTTCTAACTTCTCTTTACCATTTAACTGAATTTTGTGCTCCTCTTTATAACTTCTCAAAATATAATCAAAACCAATATTTTTCAAAAGTTCTGCAACCTGTCTGATAAATAATTCATCTGAACATTTAATTTCAATAACTGGATATTGGTTCTCTTTATATGTACCTCTTTTTGCAAAAAATAAAGAACCATCCGTATCCATTAAACCTCTCAAGAAAGCACAACTAAATTTCTTATTTCTATATATCCATTTTGGAACTTGAAGTTTACCTTTTTTCTCACCCACAGGAAATTTATGGAATTTCATAAAGTTATGAATAACTTTAGAATTAACTACTATATCAGATTTGCCTTCTTTGTATCTAAACCTTACAGTAGGTGTAAGATTAAAAAGTTTTTTAATTAACCTCATTACATATTTCAAATAAATTATATCTTCTGTCAAATTCAAAGCAATTCCAA
>JAFCFQ010000044.1 GCA_017608545.1 Candidatus Aenigmatarchaeota archaeon | reverse complement strand
AATTTCCTTTATGAAAAAATGTTATTGAATTCTGACTTTGATTATCCTGTTTATAATCTTGGAGTTTCCGGAGATAATACAGAAGATTTATTAAAAAGATTTGAAACCGAATGTAAAGCTAGATTATCAGAAGAGAAATCTGTTATTATAATATTTGCCATAGGAATAAATGATTCCCAATTTCTTCAAATTTAGCTAACCCTAATCTAATCATTTCAGAATTTATAAACAAATCATTGACATAAACATATCTTAACAACCTTCCATAATCATCTTTATTTTTAATATCTCTTTCCAGTCTTATTTTCTTTTTATAAATCAGTTCTCTTAATTTATCTTTAGCTTCTTGATAACATTTTTCTCCAATTTCTGGGGCATTAATTCCTATTAGTCTAATGATTTTCCCATCTTTTGTCTTAAACGTATCCCCATCAATAATTTCAGAAACGATATAATTTTTATATTCTTCAATATAATTAAAAATCAAAAAAGATATTATAAGAATTATAAAAAATATTTTGGTTTCTTTTTTCATAAAAATTAAGAAAATAATTTAATTAATAACTTTATTTTACTATGAGAGGTTGTAATTATTCAATAAATATTCCAGGCTTTTCTGGTTCAGCAATTAAAGCTTTAGGATGATCAGATTTTTCTGCAGAAATTATTTCTATTTCACATTTTAATTCTTTTTCTAAAAACTCTTTAGAATCTAACAAATATCTTAATTCATACCCTTTCAAGAATTTTTCTTCTAATGGTTTTTTCTTTTGTAATTTCTTATAATAATCAGAAACTCCCTTTTCCATACCTTTATAATTTTTAATAATTTCTTTTAATTCAATTTCTTGTAAAACAGCATCAAAAACTTCATGTTTCCAAGCTGGAGCTACGAATATTGTTATTTTTTTAGGTTTATCTATTTTAGATAATCTTTTAACTTCATTAATATCTTTTAACAAATTTTTTATTAATTCTTCACCAGCTTCAATTCTTAAATTAATAGCTTTTGTATCAACAGAAGGCCATTCTTCTAATACTATTGAATTTTTATTTCCAAATTCGTGCCAGAGTTCTTCACAAATATGAGGAATGAACGGTGCTAATATCTTTAACCATTTTGAAACAATTTCAGGATTATATTTTTCAGTTCTCTTTCTATACCAACTAATATCATTCATTATTGAAAAGAAAGCAGAATTAATAGCTTTTTTAATTTCATTTTTATCCATAGCGTTTGTTACTTCTTCTATTATTCTATTTATTCTTGACTCTATCCATTTATCGATAATTTCTTTTTCCTTTTTTTGTCCATTTTTTATAAAATTTTTTATAATTTTTACAAAGTTCTCTAAATGTTTCTTATAAATTTCACATTCTTCATTTTTCCAATCAAAATCTTCCCATTGGTTAGATCCATGAGTCATATAAAGTCTTAATGTATCAGCACCGTAAATTTTAATTGCATCATTCCAAAAAACAACATTACCTAAATGTTTTGAAAGTTTTTTTCCATAAGCTACTAAATGCCAATTAACGAAAATCCCTTTTGGCCAATTTTTTTCAGGGAATATTGCAACATGATTCATTATGAATAAGGGGAAATGAGCTGATTTATGTTCTTTCCCTCCTGCATTCAAATCTAACGGATACCAATAATCAAATTCTTTTCTTATTTCTTTCCATATTTCTTTTTTAGGTTCTCCTTCACCTAGAAAAACATAATCAAAAAATTCATTTGTTAAATCATCCAAACTTATTTTATTTTCATTAAAATATTTTGAAATAATATAAAATGACATATAAATTGTTGAGTCAGATAGAGCTTCTATAACCCAATTATCTTCAAATGGAAATTTCGTTCCTAACCCTCTTTTTCTTACACAAGGTCTTGCTTCTAACCAATCAATTATACCTGGAAGTTCTTTTTTGTATTGAGGAGGATAAATATTCATTTTTTCTACACAATTTTTTGCCATGTCTTTCCATTTCAAATTTCCATAATCAATAAACCATTGTCCTTTAACAGCTTTTATAACAATTTCTGCACCACATCTACAATAAATAGGTTTAACTGATAATTCATAAATCATGTCAGCATTTCCATTTTCTTTTAACCATTTTTCAACTTCTTTTTTTGCTTTTGGTACTTCCATTCCACCAAATTTTGGGATTGAATCTAGCATTTTTCCTTTATATTCTATTTTATAAAGTTCATTTGTTATTTCTTCTATTTTAGGATCACTTTCAAATTTTACATTATTCTTTTCTAAAATTTCCTTTGCAGGTATCTTTCCAAAACCTTTAGTTTTAACTACTTGTATAGGTTCGATCTCAGGAGCAATTTTCTTAAGATAAATATAATCAAAAGGATCATGAGAAGGAACGCTCATTACAATTCCTGTTGCTTCATCTACATCAACAAATTCTCCAGGAAGAATTGGAACTTCTTTGTTATTTGCAGGATTTATAACTTTTGTATTCAACAATTCTTGTCCTGCAATTTCTTCCTCGATTTCAACTTTCTTTTCAAGATATTTCAATTTTTTAACAGCTTTTTCAGATATTATCCATTTCTCATTATCAACTTTTACCCTAATATATCTTTCATTTGGATTAACCCAAATGTTTGTAACACCAAAAACAGTTTCAGGTCTTAACGTAGCTGCAGGTATAACAACGTCTCCCAATTTAAATTTAATTATAATGTAATCTTTTATTTGAGCTCCTTTCCACTCTTTTATGTCCATTTCAGCTGGATCTAAACTGACAGGACCATTACAATCTGGACACCATGCTAACCTATAATCTTTTTGAATAAGATAGCCAGCATCTCTTAATTTCTTGAATTGCCATTGAATAAATTTATTGTACTGAGGATCAATTGTAGAGACAACAGATCTAAAATCTAATGATAATCCAATTCTTTTAAAAGATTTTATCATAACTTTTTCAAGATGCTTTTCAACATCTAAAGGATTTTTGAATTTAACAGCATCTTTAGGTTCTATTCCATACTTCTTTGCGGTTTTCAAATCTTTTGCAACTTCTTTTAAAATCGTTTGACAATGAACACCAGTTGCATGAAATCCTAAAGGAAATAAAACGTTAAATCCTCTCATTCTTTTATATCTTGCAATAACGTCAGGAAGTATATAAGATCTTGCATGACCAACATGTAAAGTTCCAGAAACAGTTGGATAAGCAAAAATCATGAAAAATTTATTTTTTTCACTAGGTTCAACTTCAAATAATTTCATTTCTTCCCATTTTTTTTGCCATTTGAATTCGATGTCTTCAAACTTCATATTAAAGACCTAATTCATCCGAAATTTTTTGTAAAGAATTTAATGCTATTTCAAAAAATTTTTCTTTGGGAATATTTATTTTTTCACAATACAATATATTTTCTCTTTTACAATTTCTTGCAAAATCTTTTTGCTTAAATTTCTTTTTAATACTTTTTACTTTAACGTCAACAAGTTTTTTACTTGGCATAACTAAAGCACAAGCAATTACTAATCCTGATATTGCATCTGCTGCAATTAATGCGTATTCCATTTTGTTTTCTGGTTGAACTTTTGTATTTTCAAAATTATGAGATTTTATTGCTTTTATTATTTCTTCATCAACTTTTTCTTTTAAAATATCTTCAGCTAATAATCCATGTTTTTCTGGAGCATTTTCTGTTTTTTCAAAATCAACATCATGTAATAAACCAGCTAATCCCCATTTTTCTTTATCTTCCCCTAAAAACTCTGCTAAGCCTTTCATTATAGCTTCTACTGCAAGCATATGTTTTATCAAATTTTCTTTGCTCACATTTTCTTTTACAAGTTTTAAAGCTTCTTCTCGATTCATATAATCATTATATTTATAAATTATATTAATAAATAAAATCATTATGCCCTCGTAGCTCAGGTTGGATAGAGCGTCTGAAGCGTTGGCGAAACTTCTAAGTCCAACTTAGAAGTTCTGATTTGAGATGAAGAAATCAGAAGGTCGCGGGTTCAAATGAGTTTTAAACTCTGAAATTCCCGTCGAGGGCATATTCATATTTCTAATTTCCAAAAAATACGATTTAAAATTAGAACAAAATAATTCATTATTTATTTTTCTTAATTAACTCTTTCAACCCTTGAAGTGCTTCAAATTTTACTTCTGTTACTTTTTTACTTTCCTCAAAAGACTTCACTCTATTCTTCATTTCTTCTGCTTCTAGTTCTATTAATTTTAAAAGTTGAGAAGAGTTTAGAATATAATAATTTGTTAGATGTTTTCCATAACCTGAACCTACTTCTGTTCTTGATACTTGAATATCAGGAAATGTTTTCTCGATAT